>NZ_MUGT01000001.1 GCF_002217205.1 Flavobacterium branchiophilum NBRC 15030 = ATCC 35035
ATGTCGCCGCCTTTCTTTTAGAAAACCCGTTTCAATCGAAACGGGTTTTTTGTTGTTTAATACTTTTGGCTACTCTTTGTTATAGAATTTTGTAAGATAATGTTCTGAAAAAAGTATGGCAGATGCAAGAAAGTGAATGTCAGATGTAATACTAGAAGGATTGCCCTTGGTAACTCTTCCAAAAGTGGCAATCTAGCCCCGACTGGAGTGGAAATCCTTTTTGTTTTTTCGTTAAAAACAAAAAGATTGTAGCGTAAGGCGGGAACTGACCCTGCATGAAAATGCCAAAAGTGGCAGCTTCAAATCCGAAAAAGTGAATGTCAGATGCGAGAAAGTGAATGTAAGATGTGATAAAGTGAATTGAAGTAAAGAGAAAGTGAATGATTGTAGTAAAAAAAGGGATGGTGGATGCGAGAAAGTGAATTTTAGATTGGAGAAAGTTAATGGTAGTAGCGAGAAAGTGAATTTCAGATGGGAGAATGTGAATTTAGGAGATGAGAAAGTGAATGGTTTCCAAAACGATCGAGGTTTTCACTAAAAAGAGGTCAAGGAGCTGGAGTTAAAAATATAAAATATTGCCTTAATAAATTTTAATTTGTATGCCTAAATATATATGTAAGTATGGAAATCCTATCAACCTTAGTGATATACCTAGCCCAAATCAATTATTGATGATTGAAGATGTAGATTATGATAAGTTTTTCGAAAAAATAGATGCAGAAGAATTGTATGAAGAAATGATGTTGGTAGTAAGATGTGATACTTGTAAGAGATTATATGTTTTTGAAAGTGGCTTTGATGAAGAACCTATAATGTATAAAATAGAAGAAGGTGTTTGGAATAAGAGGATATAATAATAGAAATGAAATGTCTGTTATTTCACGCTGTTATCCGAATCTTTCTTGGTGTTAGATGAAAAGTAAATTCAAAAAAAGCAATAACTTTAAACTCCCCCTTCGGGGGCTGGGGGGCTTTGGAAGTTCCAATTATATTACTAACTTTGTGGGCGAAGTTTCGCAACATAGCGAGTACTTTGCCTTTGGGGAAATAAAATTCATCGAACTCCAATAAAAAAATAAAATCGATGTGAGATAAACGTTCATTGAAGAGCATAAAAACTCACATAACTCACCGTATAAGTTTAATGGTAAGGAGTTGGATGAGGAAAGTGGTTTGTATTATTATGGGGCGAGGTATTATGACCCGAGGGTTTCTTTGTGGAATGCAACAGATCCATTAAGTAGGTATAACCCCATTTTTGACGATGAGCATTATATAGATGGAGAGCATAATTGTGGTGTAACAAATTCCTTTAATCATGCTACTTATGGGTATTGTTATCAGAGCCCAATAATGTATAAAGATCCGAATGGAAAACAAATTTTTTTTGTTGATGTTCCTCCTTATTTATAACCATTAGTTAAAGTAGGAGAAGATGTAGAAATGGGTATGGTAGAAAGTGTTGTCTCTTCATCAAACGAGGCTAGAGGTGCTGTTAATCTTTCCAGAACCTCCCAAAATATTATTAGAGTATCAAAATTTTCAGAAAAAACATTAGAATCTTTTAAAAGAGGTAATGTTAAAGAAGCAGAAAATATAGCTAAAAATGGCGAATCAAAAAATTACCGAAAATTTGATGCGGTTGATAATAAAACAGGAAAGTCAGGAAAATATATACCCGACGCATTTAAAGATAATGTCATGATAGAATATAAGCATGTTGAAAAGTTAAGTTTGACTAAACAATTAAGATATGGATTAGAAGTAGCTAAAAATCTTCAAAAAAACCCAGTCTTACGAGTGCCTCAAAAGATTGTTGGTAATTTATCAAAACCACTTATAGAGTCAGGGTGGGATATACAATATTAACAAAACCCGTTAACTACTTTTGTAATTCCTCAAACCAATATTAAACCCAAAAAAAAACAGTAAATGAACCCATTTATTCTAGAAACAATTAGTAAATCAAAAGAATTTGTGAAGAAATTCATTAAAGAAGCAAATGGGTTTTATCCATTTGCAATGATAAATGTATCAGAAAAAGATATTGAATATATAATTGACGATTTTAATTTGAGAGATGTAAATATGATGGTTAAGAGACATGAGGAGTTAGCGTTATTCTTATTCAACAAAGAAAATATTATCTCTTATTTGATTATTATTGATGGTAAATTAGAAAAAGTTTTACCTCTTTATGATGGTGTAGTTATTATGAAATTGACATATGATGGTACAGAATGGTTTACAGCTAATTATTATTATAAAAGGGTTGATGGAAATATCTTTTTTAAGGATAGTTAGTTATTATTCCTTCCTGCTATTATATAATGCCATTTGTAATCTGCAAGCTATGTCGAGAATATAATTGCTAGTTGAATCTAGCTTTGCTTTTTTCACCCAGACCATTTGGGAAGTAGCAATTATATTACTAACTTTGTGGGCGAAGTTTCGCAACACAGCGAGTACTTTGCCTTTGGGGAAAGTTTTGTAGAGGAGCATAAAAATAGCCATAACTCACCGTATAAGTTTAACGGTAAAGAGTTGGATGAAGAAAGTGGTTTGTATTATTATGGGGCAAGGTATTATGACCCGAGGGTTTCTTTGTGGAATGCAACAGATCCATTAAGTGGGTATAACCCCATTTTTGAGGATGAGCATTATATAGATGGAGAGCATAATGGAGGTGTAACAAATTCCTTTAATCATGCTACTTATGGGTATTGTTATCAGAATCCTGTTAGACTTGTTGACCCTAATGGGAAACAAGTAGATGTTGTAGATTTTATCCCATTTGTTGGAAGTTCTAGGGATATTTATAGAGGGTGTAGAGATGGAGATTGGGTAACATTAGGAATAGGAGTAGGAGGTCTTGCATTAGATTGTGTAACTTTTGGATCTGGTAGTATTGCTAAAGGATTAGCAAAAGGCACTGGAAAAGTGCTGATGGAAGGAGGAAGTAAATTTCTAATTAATGGTGGCTATAAAATGTCTAAAGTTGAAATGACTGTTGCTATTAAAGAATTAGGGCTTGATGCTACAAAAAAATATACCGCTAAAGAGCTTACCGAAGCAGGAGCTAAATTTTCTGCAAAATATTACAGGAATAATTTAAAAGTATTTTCTGGGCTATTAGAAACTGCTGGAAAAGATGCTCATCACATTTTTCCAAAAGCTGATAAATTTGCAGATTTCTTTGCAAAAGCTGGAATAGATGTAAATAATCCAAAATATTTAAAATGGTTAGAGGCAACTATACATAGAGGAAAGAATTCAGCTGCCCATTTGAAAGAATGGTCTAAAGTGATGGAGAGATTTAAAAAAGCAGATAAAATTCCAACAATACAACAACTGCAAAAAGAAGCTAAACAAATTGAAAAAGTTTTTAAGTAATGGAATTTACAACCTTTTTATTAGGAGAGAAGAGAAGTCAAATTAGATTACGGTCAAAGATAAAATATGACATGTTTTCAATTGACTTAAATAAGCATATTATTAAAAACAATGTTTTTTTAATTGATGAAGGAACTAAGTTTTTTGATTTTATTGGAGATCAAGGACCATTAAAATTTATGTCGGAACGATTTAAAAATTTAATTGAAGAAAACAATATTAAAGGTTTAGAATTTTTTCCGATTATTATAGAAGGAATAGATTTGAATTATTATTATTATATTGAAGATGAATGTAACTCATTTTATGAAAGAGATGAAGATGGGGATAGAGTTTATGGAAGTTTTCAAATTGATTTGTCTTCATGGAGTGGTACGGATATTTTTTACTTAAAAGATAGTGGAGCTACAGTATGCACTCTAAGGGTGAAAGAAATAATTGAAAAGGCAAAAATTACAAATGTAGAGTTTGAGGAGTTAAGTAAATATTAATTGATTGTAAAAAAACCAAAAAAATTCAAAAAATTATTTAAGTAATGAATTTTTATACGATACATTTAGGCCAAAAACGTAGTCAGGTTAAACTAAGAGTTAAGGTAAAATATGATATGTTTGCTATATTTCCTAGCCTATCTTTTATTAAAGAAAACAATATTTTCTATGTAGATGAAGGAAATAAGTTTTTTGATTTTATTGGGGATCAAGGTCCGTTAGAATTTATGTCAGAACGAACAAAGAGCATTATTGAAAAAAATAAAATTAATGGAATAAATTTTTTCCCGATCATACTTGAAAATTATGATTTAAAATACTATGGATATGTTGAAGAATTTAAATTCAACTCATTATGTGAATATGATGAATATGGCGATTTTATTCATGGCACAATTAAAGTAGATATGTCTTCATGGGATGGTAAAACAGATATTTTTTCAATAAAAGATTGTGGAGCAACAGTTTGTACACCAAGGGTTAAAGGTATTTTAGAAAAAGCAAAAATTACTAATATAGAGTTTGAAGAATTAAGTAAATATTAATTGATTGTAAAAAAACCAAAAAAAATAGAAAAATTATTTAAGTAATGAATTTTTATACGATACAATTAGGACAAAAAAGAAGTCAAGTTAGATTAAAATCAAAAGTGAAATATGATATGTTTACTATATTTCCTAGCCTATCTTTTATTAAAGAAAACAATATTTTCTATGTAGATGAAGGAAATAAGTTTTTTGATTTTATTGGGGATCAAGGTCCGTTAGAATTTATGTCAGAACGAACAAAGAGCATTATTGAAAAAAATAAAATTAATGGAATAAATTTTTTCCCGATCATACTTGAAAATTATGATTTAAAATACTATGGATATGTTGAAGAATTTAAATTCAACTCATTATGTGAATATGATGAAGATGGCGATTTTATTCATGGCACAATTAAAGTAGATATGTCTTCATGGGATGGTAAAACAGATATTTTTTCAATAAAAGATTGTGGAGCAACAGTTTGTACACCAAGGGTTAAAGGTATTTTAGAAAAAGCAAAAATTACTAATATAGAGTTTGAAGAATTAAGTAAATACTGAATCACAACTCTACCTCCCAATATGAACAATCCCTTCAGGTGGTAGTTTCAAAAATAGAAGCATGCAATTAAACAGTTCATAAGAAAGTACTCCTAGCTCCCCCTTCGGGGGCTGGGGGGCTTTGGAAGTTCCAATTATATTACTAACTTTGTGGGCGAAGTTTCGCAACATAGCGAGTACTTTGCTTTTGGGGAGACGTTCATTGAAGAGCATAAAAACTCACACAACTCACCTTATAAGTTTAACGGTAAGGAGTTGGATGAGGAAAGTGGGCTTTATTATTATGGGGCGAGGTATTATGACCCGAGGATAAGTATTTGGGCTAGTGTGGATCTGTTGATGGAGCAGACGATGAGTGCTTATGGGTATTGCTATCAGAATCCTGTAAAATTGACAGATCCAACAGGAATGAGTGCTGCTTATCCTCCAGTTAAGGGAACTAAGTAGTGGATAATTTTATAAGTGTATTTGGAAGAAATAAAGAAACGAAAGATGGAAATAATGTTAATTGGCTTGATAAAGACGGTAGTTGGACTTACAATTCAAAAACAGAAACATGGATTGGTTTTGTAGAAAGTAAAGGGAACAATATTAGTGCAGTAAATAAAATGCAAGAGGTAAATGCTGGATTTCAACTTTCTGCAAAGTGGGGTTCTATTAGTTTTTCGTTTGGTTTAGAAGGAGCTTTAGGGAATTCTAATAAAGGTTTTAATTCTGCTTCTAGAGTAAAGTCTCAAATATCGATTGATGGAAAAAAAACATTGAAAGATTTAAAAACATTCCTTTCTATTCCAACACAAGAAGCAAAAGTTTCATTGGGTGCCAAATTTTCTAATAAACCAACACTAAAATCTGGAACCACTATAAGTACAAATAATTTTATAAAGTCTGATGCTACAATTTTTGGTTCAGGTATTGAATGTAAAGTGGGAGTTCCTGATAATTTAGGTACTAGGTCTTATAATATAGGGATAAAAGAAGGTAATTCAAAATCAATTGGAATTAATAGAACGATAGGCAGAGAATGGACAACAGTTCATTCAAGTTTAGCAACTGATAGAAATGATGGAGGTTACTAATTATATTGATAAAATCGGATTTTGCTATATTCCAATTATGGTTGGTTTATACGGAATAATTAAGGTTGTGTACATTTTTTATTTTTATTTTATAGAAATAAAAAAATGGCATAAAATAGAAGGAATTATTGTTGATTATAGTATAACGTTATTTGATATGGATACTGATGGAGATACATATGGTTGGAAAAGAAAAGTAATGTTTGAATACAAAATAAATAATAATAGTGTAAAAAGTACAAATTTTACAAAAAACATTGAATTTTTAATATCATCAAAAGAAAATGCTTCAAATTTTTATAAAGAATATAAAATAGGGGAGCCTATTCTAGTTTTTTTTAATCCTAAAGAACCAAAAGAAGCTATAATTGAGAAAAAAATAAGCTTTTCAACTTTATTATTTTTATTTTTTGCATTAGGGATTCTCACTTTTGGCATTTTAAATCTTTAAATCTAAAATTTTCAGTAATGTATTCCCCGCTATCACTAGAGTTACGTTTATATCAACAACAATAAGCAAACAAAAAACTGCGACCATAAAAAAGATCTGGTTTTACATAAAAAACTTTCAACCCTATCAGCTTTTCAAACGCTCATAGGGTTTTTAAAATACTTGCCCTTTGTATCACCTCCAAAAGTGGCAATCTAGCCCCGACTGGAGTGGAAATCCTTTTTGTTTTTTCGTTAAAAACAAAAAGATTGTAGCGTAAGGCGGGAACTGACCCTGCGTGAAAATGCCAAAAGTAGCGGCTTCAAATAAGTTAGAGGTTAGAAATTAGAGGTTTGAAGTTGTAAGTAGGAATTATGAGTTTTGAAGTATGAAGTTCGAAATTTGAAGTTCGAAATTTGAAGTTGTAAGTAGGAATTATGAGGTTAGAGGTTAGAATTATGAGGTTAGAGGTTAGAAATTAGAGGTTTGAATTATGTGGTTAGAGGTTAGAAATTAGAGGTTTGAATTATGTGGTTAGAGTTTTGAAGTTGTAATTATTAAATTATAGATTTTGTGGTTGGTTTTATTAAATATATTTTTCTGGGGTTATATTTTTTTTTACCTTGTGCCTTTTGTAATATAACATAATTGATGAGAAAGAAAATAAATTTTGAAACTTGGAATAGGAAAGACCATTTTAATTTTTTTAATCAAATGGAGGAGCCGTTTCATGGGGTGTGTGTGAATTTGGATTGTACTTTGGCTTATCGTAAAGCAAAGGATATGAATGTGTCTTTTTTTTCTTTTTATTTGCATAAAACTTTAAGGGCTGTAAATGAAATTGAAAATTTTAGATACCGCATTATTGATGATGACGTGTATGTGTTTGACTGTATTGATGCTTCGGCAACTGTATTGAGATCTGATAAAACTTTTGGGTTTTCGTATGTTCCATTTACTGCGGATTTATTGGCTTTTGATGCACTTTTGAAAATAGAAATGGCTCGTATTGAAACTACAACTGGAATTTTTACGACTGATTATCCTGATAATTTAATTCATTTTTCGGTGCTTCCATGGCTTCATTTTACTTCGTTATCGCATGCACGAAGTTTTTCTTGGCCAGACAGTTGTCCGAAAATTTCATTTGGAAAAATGATTTCTATTCTTAATCAAAAAGTTATGCCTGTTTCGGTACATGTACATCATGGTTTGGTTGATGGGTACCATGTTGGCTTGTTTTTGAATCGATTGCAAGAATTATTTGACGAACAATAGGTTATTTTCTTTTGTTTTCAAAAAAGCGTTTCATTAGTGCCGAGGCTTCATGTTGCATTATGCCTCTTACAATTGTTGTTTTGGGGTGGATTTGTGTTTGTAAAGTTTCAAAACCTCTTTTGACATCTGGAGCTCCGAATACTATTTTTGAAATTTGACTCCAATATAAAGCTCCCGCACACATTTGACAAGGTTCGAGGGTAACATAGAGTGTGCAATTTGTGAGGTATTTGCCTCCTAAATAATTTGCAGCGGCAGTAATGGCTTGCATTTCGGCATGTGCGGTTACATCGTGTAGTAATTCGGTTAAATTATGGCTTCGAGCTATGATTTTGTTTTGAATTACTATTACTGCACCTACGGGTACTTCGCCTTTTTCAAAAGCTATTTCGGCTTCTTCAAGGGCTTTTTTCATAAAATAGTGGTCGTCAAATGGTTGTATCATGTTGCAAATATACTTATTTTTGAATTATTTTGGGCTAGATTTATACTTTCGGAATGTTTGCTACCCATTTTGAAGTTCATTTGAAATTGTAATTTTTGAAAATGAATGCATTGTGAAGCTACTTATTGAAATAAAAATGAATTTTTTAAACTAACTTTGCATTTCCTAAGAAATAATAAAATGAAAGCAAAAGCATTTGACATCCAACTTTTTTCTAGAATATTAAAATTTACTAAGCCCTATCGTTTTCGATTCAATTCGGTGATTTTGTTTGCAGTTTTGCTGTCTGTTTTTTCAGCACTACGTCCGTATTTACTTAAACAAACAGTAGATGGTTATATCAAGACACACGATCAATATGGGCTGTTGCTCTATATAATTTTGATGGGGGTTGTATTATTATTAGAAGCCTTTTCAAATTTCTATTTTGTTTATTGGGCCAATTGGTTGGGGCAAGATATTGTAAAGGATATTAGGGTAAAATTATTCCATCACATGATGGGTTTTCGTATGAAATATTATGATAATGCTCCTGTTGGTCAGCTTGTTACCCGATCTGTTTCGGATATAGAATCTATTGCCAAAATATTTAGCCAAGGGCTGTTTATGATTGGGAGTGATTTGATGAAAATGGTGGTTATTTTAGGATTTATGCTTTATATGAATTGGAAATTGACTTGGATTGTTATAGTAGCAATGCCTATATTGGTTTTTTTTACAAGAATATTCCAACGCAAAATGCAAATAGCTTTTGAAGAAGTACGGAATCAGGTGGCCAATTTGAATACTTTTGTACAAGAAAGAGTAACAGGAATGAAAATTGTGCAGCTTTTTAATAGAGAAAAGATAGAGTATGACAAATTTAAGGCCATCAATGCCAAACACAACAAAGCATGGATTAAAACGGTTTGGTACAATTCAATTTTTTTTCCAATTGCAGATATTATTTCCTCTTTTACCCTTGGTTTTGTAGTGCTTTATGGGGGTTTTAATATTTTGAATGGCGATCAATTTACAACCTTTGGCGATTTATTTTCTTACACCATGTTTATTGGTATGCTGTTTAACCCCTTGCGTCAAATTGCCGATAAATTTAATGAAATGCAAATGGGTATGATAGCTGCCAACAGGGTTTTTGATATTTTGGATACAAAAGATGAGATTCAGGATTTAGGGACCATGAAGGCTCCAAAATTTGCTGGAGATATACAATTTGAACAAGTAAGGTTTAGCTATATTGAAGGCGAGGAAGTGGTAAAAGGCATCAATTTGGAGGTTAAACCCGGTCAGATGGTTGCCATTGTGGGGGCTACTGGTGCTGGAAAATCTACGATTATCAATTTGTTGAATCGGTTTTATGATATCGATAGTGGCAATATATCTATTGATGGCGAAAACATCAAAAATTATACACTCGAGTCGTTGCGGGTACAGATTGCGGTGGTATTGCAAGACGTTTTTTTGTTTGCCGACAGTATTTTGAACAACATTACGTTGCATAACCCAGCCATTAGCAGAGAGACAGTAATAGAAGCATCTAAAAAAATAGGTGTTTATGAATTTATCATGAGTTTGCCAAATGGTTTTGATTATAATGTAAAAGAACGAGGGGTAATGCTTTCGAGCGGACAACGCCAATTGATTGCTTTTTTGAGGGCTTATGTGAGCCAGCCTAGCATATTAATATTGGATGAAGCCACCTCGTCGATAGATACTTATTCAGAAGAATTAATACAAAAAGCAACAGAAACCATTACCAAAAACAGAACATCGATTGTTATTGCACATCGATTGGCAACTATTGTAAATGCGGATCAAATTGTAGTAATGGACAAAGGATTGATAGTGGAACAAGGCACCCATCAGGAGCTATTGGTAAAAGCCAATGGCTATTACAAAAACCTGTATGAATCGCAGTTTTCGAGTATTGCTTAATTTGTATAAATGCTCTTGATTACCGTATTTTGCGTTAGGGATAGCAGTGGAAATCCTTTTTTGAGGCTTTTTTTGGCCTCAAAAAAGATTGAAACGGATAGCCCGACCCTTGTGGTAACGCCCAAAAAAATAATGCTAATGGGCTTTTTTATTTAACATTTGGCCCCTAGTTCAAACCTTTTTCATACAATAAATAGATTATGATTTCACAAGAAACCATTGTAGCACTAGCCACGGCCTCTGGAGCTGGAGCGATTGCAATTATCAGAATTTCTGGTCAGAATGCCATTCATATAGGAGATAGTATTTTTAAATCTATTAAAAATAAAAACTTAACCCTTCAAAAATCGCATACCTTACATTTAGGTCATATCATTGACGAAGGCAAAATTTTGGACCAAGTATTGGTGTCTGTTTTCAAAGGACCTCATTCATATACGGGCGAAAACACGATCGAAATTTCGTGTCATGGTTCGACATTTATCCAACAACAAATCATACAATTGATACTTCGCCACGGAGCCAAAATGGCCCAACCTGGCGAGTTTACGCTACGAGCATTCTTGAACGGAAAGCTCGATTTGTCTCAGGCAGAGGCCGTTGCCGATTTGATTTCGTCACACAATGAAGCCTCACACCAAATTGCGATGCAACAAATGCGTGGCGGATTTAGTACTGAAATTGCCAAATTGAGGGAAGAATTGTTGAATTTTGCTTCGTTAATTGAACTCGAATTGGACTTTGCAGAAGAAGATGTGGAGTTTGCCGACAGAACCCAATTTCATGCGTTGCTCACCCGAATCGAATTTGTTTTGAAACGATTAATTGACTCGTTTGCCGTGGGAAATGTGATAAAAAACGGAATTCCAGTGGCTATTGTGGGCGAACCCAATGTGGGCAAATCGACATTGTTGAACGCATTATTAAACGAAGAACGTGCCATAGTTTCAGACATTGCAGGCACCACTAGAGATACTATTGAAGACGAATTGAATATTGGCGGCATTGGTTTTCGGTTTATAGACACCGCCGGAATTCGTGAAACCAAAGATGTGGTGGAAAGCATTGGAATTCAAAAAACTTTTGAGAAAATAGAGCAAGCACAGGTGGTTCTTTATTTGGTTGATGGTTTATCGTTAATGGTTGATGGCGCTAAAGATACATTAATAGTTGCTTTGAATAAAACTCAAAATCAATATCCACAAAAGACAATTGTAACTATCATAAATAAAAAAGATTTAGTTTCAGATAAAATTTTAGTGTCTATAAAAGAAAAACTAGCAACTAACTACCAACAACTACCAACTATTTTCATTTCAGCCAAAGAAAAAACAGGTATCGACGAGCTGAAAAACACCCTTTTATCGTTTGTAAACACGGGAACTTTGCGGAATAATGAAACCATCATTACCAATTCTCGTCATTATGATGCTTTGTTGAAAGCATTGGAAGAAATACAAAAAGTGAAGTGGAGCTTGGATTCGGGCATTTCAGCAGATTTGATGGCTATAGATATCAAATCGGCATTATATTATTTTGGCGAAATTACAGGCGAAGTTACAAACGACGAACTTTTAGGAAATATTTTTGCGAATTTTTGTATTGGGAAATAAAAATGATTATTTTTATAATCTATTAGACATAAATAAAAACTGTAATGCCATTATTTCAAAACTCAGTACTCAAGAAATATTTGAGCCAACAAGATACTGCCAAAATCACGACCGCTTATACTGAATATGCTGCCTATTTTCATCATTCGGCTATACAGGAAAACATTCGCAACAGCAAAGAAGAACAATTTCAGGAAGGCTTTCTACGAGAATTGTTTGTAACCATTTTGGGCTACACCCTTAATCCTGCACCTCATTTCAACCTTACAACCGAATACAAAAATGTCAAAGACAGTAAGAAAGCTGATGGAGCAATCTTAATTCCAATGGGTGATGACCCATTGAAAAATAAAGTAATTGGCGTTATTGAACTCAAAGGCACCAACACCACCGATTTAGGCAAAATTGAAGCACAGGCATTTGGTTATAAAAACAACCAACCCGAATGTGTGTATGTCATTACATCCAACTTTGAAAAATTGCGTTTTTATATTGACAATGCTATTGAATACCTAGAATTTAACTTGTTCCAATTGAGCAAAGCCGAATTTGAATTGTTGTATTTGTGTTTGGCTTATGACAATATTAAAAACAATGTTGCCAAATCCATCAAAGACCAATCGGTAAGTGAAGAAGATACCATTACCAAAAAACTCTACAAAGATTACTCGCTTTTTAAACGAGAACTGTTTCAGAATTTGGTGCAACTCAACCCGCAATATGACCCGCTAGAATTGTTTCAGAAATCGCAAAAACTACTCGACCGCTTTCTGTTTATTTTCTTTGCCGAAGACCGCAATTTATTGCCTACCAACCTGATTTTCAGAATCAACAAAGAGTGGCAACAATTGCAGCAAATGCGAATACAAGTATCGTTGTATGATCGGTATAAAATTTATTTTAATGACTTGAATACAGGTGCCAAAGTGCAATTGCCTGCCTTTAGCCAAACCAATGCTATTGACAAAGAAGAACATCACATTTTTGCCTACAATGGCGGATTGTTCAAACCAGACGACTTACTAAACAACCTGAATATTGGCGATGCCATTTTATTTGAACACACCCAAAAATTGAGTAATTACGATTTTGCTAGCGAGGTGGACGTGAATATTTTAGGACATATTTTTGAAAATTCGTTAAATGAATTAGACGAAGTAAAAGCCCAATTGGAAGGTGCCGAAATTGACAAAACCAAAACTAAACGCAAGAAAGACGGTGTTTTTTATACCCCAAAATACATTACCAAATACATAGTAGAAAATACGGTTGGCAAATTGTGTGAAGAAAAACGCCCCCTAGCCCCCGAAGGTGGAATTTTGTCCAAACTTCCCAAAAAACAAAAAGAACAATTATTAAAAGATATTCAAGAATATAGAAATTGGTTGTTGCAACTCACCATTTGCGACCCCGCTTGTGGCTCTGGTGCTTTTTTGAACCAAGCCTTGGATTTTTTGATTGCCGAACACCAATATATAGACGAGCTACAAGCCAAGTTGTTTGGCGATGCCATGGTTTTGAGCGATATAGCCACGAGTATTTTAGAACACAACTTGTTTGGTGTGGACTTGAACGAAGAAAGTGTAGAGATTGCCAAACTCTCCCTTTGGTTGCGAACGGCTCAACCCAACCGTAAGCTAAACGACCTCAACAGCAATATTAAATGTGGCAACTCCTTAATAGACGACCCAGCCATTGCTGGCAACAAAGCCTTTAACTGGCAACAAGCGTTTCCGAAAGTATTTCAGGAAAAAAATAAAAAAGCATATCATATTACAACAGCACTTCATGATAGTAGAACATCGCAACGAATGATTGATTACAAGGTTAGAGAAAAGCGAGATATGGGAACAAACCCATATCCTAATGTGCAATATCTTACAAGTCAAGAAGAGTATATCATTGTAAAAGAAATACATGATATTGTAAAAGCCGATAATCTAAAAATAGTAGAATTTAATGTTTGTAGAGATCATATCCATATTTTATTAGTATGTGAAGAAAACGAACTTTCCAAAACTGTACAAAAAATAAAAGCAAAAACAGCGAGAACGGTAAATATACATAGGGGTATCACTATAATCAACAAACCATCTACTGCCACAACTGGGGAGCAGGCTCCCACGTCGAGAGACGAAGATACGACTATAGTAGCAACAACAAGGGATCCCGCTCCCACGCCGAGAGACGAAGATACGACTATAGTAGGAACAAGGGAGCAGGCTCCCACGTCGATAGACGAAGTAGTAACAAGGGAGCAGGCTCCCTTGTCGGAAGTAAGCGAAACGATAGATAACGAAAAAAAGCGAGGCGAAAAGCAAAATAGTTTGTGGACACAAAAGTTTGGAAGCAGTGAAATAAATACTGCCGAATATTTGCATAACACGATAGCCTATATAAAACGCAACAGAGAGAAACACGAATTACCACCACACGACAAACAAACGCAATATTATTTAGAAAATATGCTTTGCACTCTAGAGGAAGCTTTTGAAATTGAATATAAAGGTGGCTTTGATGTGGTTATTGGGAATCCGCCTTATGGTGCAAAATTAGAATCAGAAGTTCAAAATTATTTAAACAAGAAGTATATAAAAGGTGGTTCTGAAACAGTTATTTCCTTTACAAAATTATCTTACGATACATTATTAAAAAACAATGGACAATTTGGCTTTATTATTCCAAAATCATTTTCATTTTCATCAAATTACGATTCAATTAGAGCGTATATTTTAAATGATATTAATGAAATTATTGATTGCAAAAAAGTTTGGAAAGAGGTTTTATTAGAACAAATTATTTTCTTTTTTCAAAAAGGAAAGAAGACGGAAAATTTCAAATCTGGAATACTAAAAGGACAACAAATTTATGATCTTGGTCAAATATCTAAAAGTACTTTTGATGAGTTTGGATTTTATTTGAATGGTATTTCAGAAAAAGAACTTAAAATTGCCCTAAAAGTAAATTCAAGTAAAAAATACATAAAAGATATCGCTAGCAATTCAAGAGGAGGCATTTTTCAAAACAAAGTTAGTACAAAAGGAGATATTAAGGTTTTAGGTGGTGCAGAAATTCAAAGAGAAGGAATTGTTGGTATTAAAGGTTATGTTAATAAATCCGTAATTCAAGAAGATAAAAAATGTTTTATTAGCAAAAATTCTTTACTTGTACAAAGATTGATTGCTCATATTGAAAATCCTACCGAACATATAAAGATTACAGCTTGTATACCTTTAAACGATGATTATGCCATTGTAGATACTATAAATCAAATAACTTTTCGAAAAGAATATGACGCTAAAGTTTTTTGGTGTTTATTTAATTCAAAATTAATCAATTGGTACTCATACCGTTTTATACTTGCAAAGGCAATAAGGACAATGCAATTTGATAATCCGATAACAAATCGAATTCCAATTCCTGAAAAAATATACCAACAACCCTTCATAGAAAAAGCAGACCTTATGCTTTCACTAAACAAGGATTTACAAGTAATATCTCAAAAATTCCAGCGCATGTTGCAAAGAAAGTTTTTCTCATCAGTTCCGACAATGGAGCCGGCTCCATTGCCTAATCCTGCTCCATTGCCTAGTCCTGCTGTTACAACAATGGAGCAGGCTCCATTGCCCAATACTGCTCCATTGCCTAGTCCTGCTGTTACAACAATGGAGCAGGCTCCATTGCCCAATACTGCTCCATTGCCTAATACTGCTGCATTGCCTAGTCCTGCTGTTACAACAATGGAGCAGGCTCCATTGCCCAATACTGCTCCATTGCCAAAGAAACTCCAAGAGTGGTATATGCTTTCATATTCACAATTTATAACTGAGCTAGCCAAAAAGAAAGTCAAACTTTCCCTATCTGAAGAAGCAGAATGGGAGGATTATTTCATGCAAGAAAGCAAAAAAGCTTTGGATTTGAAAACTCAAATTGATGCCACTGATAAAGCAATTGATAAATTGGTGTATGAGTTGTATGGGTTGAGTGAGGAGGAAATATTAATAGTTGAAAATAGTTAGTTATTAATTATGAAATTAAAAAAACACATTGGATTGTAATTTATGTTTTATTGCTATTTGGATACGCATTTAAGAAAATATCCAAACTTTATTTAGATGAGAATATACAGAATACAATTGTCTTGATTAAAGATTTACAATTGACTTTTTTCTTGATTTTCCTAAGTTACAAACTTTACTTAAGAAGAAAAAGAAAAGAAGGGCTTATCAAAAATCTTGATATTTACAAAAGTCGAAAAATAGAATATTCAAAATTATTTGAAAACGGTGCGAGGGATTATATTTTGGAACAAAAAGAAAATGAAGAAAAACTTTCTAATAATGAAAGTGAATTGAAAAAACTAGAATTTGAAAATGAATTTATTGATAGTTCAATCTTATGGCTAACAATTATTACTTGTGTAATACAAATAATCAGTTTTTATGGTCAGAAAATATAGATTTACAAGGAGTGTTCAAATAAGTAAACTATTATTTTATAACCATTATCTTTCATAAACCATATAAATAAAATCTAAAAAAAATATGAGTGATTTAATACCAAGTAATAACAACTTCATTTTATATACTGCTCCTAGTGGTAGTGTCAAAATTGAAACTTACATACAAGACGAAACAATTTGGCTTACACAACAAAAAATGGCAGACGTTTTTGGGGTGGCTAAATCAACAATTAGTGAACATCTTAGCAATATTTACGAGAGTGGCGAATTGGAAAAACAGGCAACTGTTCGGAAATTCCGAACAGTTCAAATTGAAGGTGAACGTGAAGTAGCTCGTAATTTAGATTAATACAATTTAGATGCTATAATTTCCCTTGGTTACCGTGTCAATTCTACTAAAGCTACTCAATTTAGAATTTGGGCTACTAATGTATTGAAAGAATTCATTGTAAAAGGATTTGCAATGGATGATGACCGATTAAAACAAGGCACTACAGCATTCGGAAAAGATTATTTTAAAGAATTACTCGAAAGAGTACGTTCTATTCGTGCAAGTGAAAGACGAATTTACCAACAAATCACGGATATTTTTGCTGAATGTAGCATAGATTATGACCCAAAAGCCGAAATTACTAAAAACTTCTATGCCAATGTTCAAAACAAATTCCATTTTGCAATTACAGGCAATACTGCTGCCGAAATAATCTTTTTAAGCAGATAGCTCAAAACCTCAAATGGGATTAACAACTTTCAAAAATGCTCCTGATGGTAGAATATTGAAATCAGATATTGAAATTGCAAAAAACTATTTAGAAGAAAAAGAAATCAAACAATTGGAGCGTACCGTATCAGGTTACTTTGATTATATCGAAAACCTTATCGAACGACAAAATACCTTTACAATGGAAGCATTAGCAGAAAGTGTAAACAAGTTTTTAAACTTTAATGAATACAAAATACTCGAAGGATTCGGAAAAGTATCGCATCAACAGGCTATCAATAAAGCAGCGAAAGAATATGACAATTTCAATAAAACACAAAAAATAAACTCAGATTTTGATAAACAAATCAAAGCTTTGCAACAAAAAAATAAAAAGAAATAACAGTAAAAAATATAACATTACAATTCAATCATAAAATTCCAGATACAATAGATGTTTTTAATTTCATTAATTTAAAAAAAAATAAATATTTTCTTAAAATAAATTTAAAATATATTGATTTTTTGATGTCCCGCTTGCAATGTGAAAAAGCTTATTTTATAGGAGAAGATAAAGACAATATAGTAAAATTATACCAAACTCCCATATTACCCCTTCATTAGCTATTTTTGAAATAAAAAAACCGAAGCTCTTGAAACTCACACAACCTGAATTGACTGAAAAAGTGGGTCTAGCATGGCTTTTTTACGTGGGTCTAGCCCTCACAACGCAGTGGCCTCAAAAAAAAATAAAGTATTTTGTAAAAGGGATTTGTTTTTTATTTAATTTTAAATTTTGAAATAAACGAATTGATTATCACATGGATACCCCTCGAAATTTACTGCACACGCCACAACTCTCTAGCCAAAAGTCGCTTAAAACGTTGGTAGAAAACCGTACCGTATATAATTTGAATCATTGCGAATTGAATTTATTTGAAACCTATCAAACATCAGAGTTGGTTCCTCTAAAATTTAACGATTTGGTTGTAACCAGTATGTTGCGAGGCAAGAAGGTAATGCACCTTTTTGAAGACCCTAGTTTTGATTATTTGCCAGGCGAAACAGTAGTAATTCCATCTAATGTTGAAATGAAAATCGATTTTCCCGAAGCCTCATTAACCAATCCCACACAGTGTTTGGCGTTGGCAATTGATCAAAATAAAATTTCAGAAACGTTATCATTCTTAAACGAACGTTATCCAAAAGAAGGCAGCTCGACTTGGCAATTGGATTATCAAAATTATTTTTTTTACAACAATATCGAATTGGCATCAACTATCAATAAGTTGATAAAAGAATGTATGAGCAATTCCATTACAAAAGATGCTTTGGCCGACTTGACATTGCAAGAATTGTTGATAAGAATTATTCAAACACAAACTTCAAAATCATTAGATGAAGGGGTTTTTTCTGATTCCGAAAACCCCATTTCGCATGTAGTGGCGTTTATAAAACTCAATTTGAAAGAAAATTTCAGTATGAAAATCTTGAGCGAAAAAGCCTGCATGAGTTCCACATCTTTTTACAGGTATTTCAAACGTGAGCTTGGTGTTAGTCCGTTGGCCTTTATATTGAATGAAAAAATAAAATATGCCAAAACGTTGTTAAAAAACCCAACAATCCATATCAATGAAGTTTGCTATCTTTCTGGGTTTGAGGATTGTAATTATTTTATTAGAATATTCAAAAAAATAGAAGGTATTACACCAAAACAATACCAAAGTAGTTTTATCTATTAATTTAATCTACCACATATTGAAGCGGATTAAGCGCTTTTAATTCGGATGCTGTAAACATTCGAGACTGGGTGATAAAACGAAAACCAAGCGGAATTTCTAACGAAAAACTAGAGCCACGCCCTGCTACCACATCTATGGTAAGTTGGGTGTATTGCCAATACTCAAATTGGTCTTTGCTCATCCAAAACTCACAATCTTCAATCACCCCCAAACAAACATCATTTTGACCAAGTTTAAAATCGCCTTTTTCAAAACACATGGGTTGCGAGCCATCACAGCAGCCGCCACTTTGATGAAACATCAACGGGCCATAAGTGTCTTTTAAACGTGCAATCAAATCAATTGCTTTTTGGGTAACATGAACTCTATTTGTCATCATTTATTTTTTTTGTAAAAATATAAAAATCAATACTAAAACAATACTTTTTGAAGAAAAAATTAAATTAAAAAGCCAGCCAAAGACCAAGAAAACAAGTTGATTAAATTGTTAAAAAAATTAATTTAAAAAATGACAACCGATTAAAAAAAAATATACTTTTATAGCGAAAAATCAAATATCAAAAAATGCAATTAAGCGAAGAAGAAGAAGATTATAACTTATCGTTATCAAAATTTGAATCCATGCTCAAAACCAATAAAGTACTTTTTTTTGATTCAGAAGAATTTGAAGAGATAATACTACATTATTTGGATATTGGAAAATTAAATTTGGCAAAAAAAGCATTGAAACTGGCTTTGGAGCAGCATCCAAAATCGTCGGGATTAAAATTAGTGCAAGTAGAAATGTTGATATTTGAAGATAAATTAGATGTTGCCGAGAAAATGTTGCACGAATTATATGCCATAGAACCTCACAACGAAGAAATCTACATCTTGAAAGCCAATATATATTCCAAAAAAGACCAGCACGAAAAAGCTGTGGAGCTCCTTCAAATGGCTTTGAAATATACAGACGATTTGGCCGATGTATATAATTTAATTGGAATGGAATATTTGTTTATGGATAATTTTGAAAAAGCCAAATTTCATTTTATTCAATGCCTTGAAAGCGATATCGAAGACCAATCGAGCTTGTATAACATCGTATATTGTTTCGAAATTTTAGAACAAAATCAAGAGGCAATTGATTATTTAAAAAATTATACCGAAAAAAATCCTTATTCTGAAATTGCATGGCATCAAATTGGCAGATTAGAATTTGGTTTAAAAAACTATGTACAAGCCATAAGAGCCTTTGAATTTGCAACATACATAGACGATGAATTTGTTGGAGCCTATATAGAAATAGCAAAGGCCTACGAAAAAATAAAAAATTACGAAAAAGCCATCGTCAATTACCAAATAACATTAGAATTGAGCGATCCGAGTTCGTTTGCCTTGCTCCGCATTGGCAGATGCTACGAAAAATTAGACCATAAAACAAAAGCTTTTGAATATTATGAAAAAACAGTACACGAAGATCCGCTATTAGACAAAGCATGGATTGCAATGGCTGATTTTTTTATGGCTCAAAAAAAATATGCTAAATCTATATTTTATATCAATAAAGCGTTGGCAATTGATAATAAAAATAAATTGTATTGGAAACGTTTTGCTACTGCAAACAGGTACTTGAAACGACATGAAGAAGCAGAATTTGGCTATCGAAAAGCAGTAGAAAATGGTGATTATCAGCTGGATACGTGGCTTTATTGGATAGATGTTTTATATAAAATGGATGAAATCAAACTGGCTATTCAAACATTGATATTAGCCACAGAATATTTTCCAGATCATTGTGAAATCGAATACCGATTAGCAGGCCTATATGATCAGCTAGATTGTGCAATAGAAACTCAATTTCATTTGGTTAATGCCCTAAAAATAGATTATAAAAAACGCTCAATATTGAAAAAATTATTTCCTGATTTTTATCAAGATGAACAAGTACAACAAGTTTTTTTTAATTTTAAACATCATTTTTATGATTAATTTTCCTCATTTTTTACCTAATACAATGGAGTAAAATTTGATGAGGTTATTTTAAATTTCAAGAAAAATTAAGATGAAAAAAATATATGGTTTAGTCGGAAAAAATATAAGTTACTCCTTTTCCAAAGGCTATTTTACAGAAAAATTTAAAGACAGTTTATTTGAAGGTTGCGAATACCAAAATTTTGACCTACAAGAGATTAGCGAATTTTTAAATGTTGTAAAAGACACCCAAATAAAAGGTTTGAATGTAACAATTCCTTACAAACAAAGTGTGATTCCTTATCTACATCAAATGTCTAAAAAAGCCCAGCAAATTGGGGCTGTAAACGTTATAAAAATCAACAAGAAAGGAAATTTAAAAGGCTATAATTCAGATAGTTATGGTTTTAAAAAATCATTAAAACCCTTACTTCAGCCCCATCACAAAAAAGCACTCATTTTAGGCACAGGAGGTGCTTCTAAGGCTGTGGCATTTGCATTAAACGAATTGGGCATTATTGCTACTTTTGTTTCCAGAGAATATAAAGAAAACGCTATTGATTATCAACGACTTAACGAAACAACTTTTGATAATTACCAAATTGTAATCAACTGTACCCCTTTAGGAACAAGTCCAAATGTAGCACAATGTCCTGATATACCTTATCAATTTTTTACAGAAAAACATATTGCTTACGACTTGATTTACAATCCAGAAGAAACCTTGTTCCTAAAAAAAGCAAAAGAACATGGAGCGGTAACTAAAAACGGTTTAGAAATGTTGATCCGTCAAGCCGAAAAAGCCTGGAAAATTTGGAATAAATAAATACTATATTTTAAAAATTTTGTAAGATTGAAGCGTGGATTTTACAATATTTTCTGTTCTTTCTGGGTGTGTATCTGATATAAATAACTGTCCAAAAACAGCATCATTTACCATTTGTATTATTTTACTTACTCTGAATTCGTCCAATTTATCAAAAATATCATCAAAAAGTAAGATAGGCTTTATGTTATTTTTGTTTTTTATAAACTCAAATTGGGCAAGCTTAAGTGCAATTAAAAATGATTTTTGCTGGCCTTGTGAGCCAAATTTTTTCACAGGATAGTCATGAATCAAAAAATTCAAGTCGTCTTTATGAATGCCAACACTGGTATATTGTAAAATTTTATCTTTTTGAATGTGCAACGTTAATAATTGATCTAAATTGCTTGTAAACAATTGACTTTCATATACAATAGCAACATTTTCAGAATTTCCTGCAATAATGGCATAATGTTTTTGAAAAATAGGTAAAAAAACATCTAAAAAAGCTTTTCTTTTTTCAAAAATATCCTGGCCCAACACACTCAACTGGTCGTTATAAACACTTAGAGTTTCAGAATCAAACACTTGATTGAGTGCAAAATACTTGAGTAAGGCATTGCGTTGTGCCATTATTTTCTGATATTGGATAAGATGCAATAAATAATATTTATCTTGTTGTGCAATGATTTGATCAATAAATTTTCGACGGGTTTCGCTACCATCAATAATCAAATCTGAATCGGCAGGCGAAATAATCACCAATGGAATTAGTCCCAAATGTTCAGAAAATTTTTCGTAAGGCTTTCCATTTCTTTTTAAAATTTTTTTTTGCCCTTTTTTCAAACTACATACAATTTGTTCGTCCCGATCAGATTTGTTAAACACCCCATCAATCACAAAAAAATCTTCACCATGTTTAATGTTTTGAGTGGCCAATGGATTAAAATAACTTTTACTATAGGCCAAATGGTATATGGCATCCAGAATAGTAGTTTTTCCAACACCGTTTTTACCTACAAAACAATTTATTTTTTCGTTAAAATCAAAACTGATTTCAGAAAAATTTTTATAATTAAATAAGGAAATGGATTTTAAATACATGAAAATGCCGACTGGAGTTTAAATTTTGGCCAAATTTAGACTTATTTTTCAATGAAAAAACAAATAATTGAAAAATATTGACGCAAAAGGTTTTAAATTTGAATTAAAATTTTATTTTTGCACCTCACTAAATTATTAATAAATGGCAACTTTCAATAAAAGAGGATACAAAGTCCCTAAACCAAAAGCAGAAAAGACTGAAAATGAATTTGACAACAATGAAATTGAAGAGGTAGTTATTGACGAAAAAGACAGTACAACTGCAGAAGTATTCAATTCATTAGACCAAACGGCTTCTAAAACTGAAGAATGGGTTGAAAGAAATCAAAAAATTATTTTTGGTATTTTGGGTGCTGTAGCATTAGTTACCGTTGGATATATTTTGTATGGCAAATTCGTTTCAGAACCTAATCAGGACAAAGCTGCAAACGATATGTTTCAAGCCCAACAATATTTTAAGCAAGCAACAGATGCCTCTGAGCCTAAAAAAATAGATTCATTGTACAAATTAGCTCTAAATGGAGGAGAAGGACAATATGGTTTTATCAAATTGGCCGATGAATATTCTGGAACAGATGCAGGTAATTTATCGCATTACTATGCAGGATTGGCATTGCTAAATACAGGAAAATATGCTGATGCAATTGCTCAATTAGAACAATTCAAATCGGAAGATTCTATGCTAAAAACACTTGCTATTGGAGCTATTGGCGATGCTTATATGGAACAAAACAAAGCAAAAGAAGCTTTAGAATTTTATATTAATGCCTCAGAAAACAATGTAAATGAGCTTACAACTCCAAGATTTTTATTAAAAGCAGGACAAACTGCATTGTCTTTAAATCAAAAAGAAGAGGCTTTGAAATACTTTAATCAAATCAAAGATAAATATGAAGCTTCGCAAGAGGCCTCAACAGTTGATGCTTATATTGGATTAGCTCAATAAACATATATTTTAGGTTTTTGGTGTTGTTTTTTTTGAATTAATACACTACATTTGTGTATTAAAAAATGGAAACAAAAAATGGCAACAGCAAATAAAAATTTATCAAATTACGACAAAACTTTAATCCCAAATTCGAGACATTTTCGATTTGGGATTCTTGTTTCTGAATGGAATGAACACATAACCGAAGGGTTGTTTTTAGGGGCTACAGAAGCACTATTGGATTGTGGGGCAATTGCTGAAAATATAATACGATGGAATGTCCCAGGCAGTTTTGAACTTGTTTATGCCGCAAAAAAAATGATTGAAACCCAAAAACCCGATGCCATCATTGCCATTGGAAGTGTCATTAAAGGCGAAACCAAACATTTTGATTTTGTATGTGAAGGCGTAACACAAGGGATCAAAGATTTGAATGTCAAGTACGATGTACCCGTTATTTTTTGTGTATTGACCGACAATAACGAACAACAATCGATAGACAGAAGTGGTGGCCTACACGGCAACAAAGGAACCGAAGCAGCCATTGCCGCTATCAAAATGGCTTTTTTGCGACAGCAAGCTAATATAGGCTATCATTTTGCGGAGCAAAAAATTCTAACCTCAGGACAACACCACCTAGAGGATGGAACACCAAAAATAAGCCAGCAATAATCATTAAAAGTTTCAAATTTGTATGCTCATACCAGATGCAAGTTTGAAATTTTTTTTATGAAAAAAAAGTAATATTATTATAAATAAATTAAACTTCTACTTATAGTGCCATTTTGTCTAATTAAATAAAAAAACAAAATAAATATATGAAAAATACTGTAATTTTGATTATCGGCTTTTTTATAATGGGGCAATCCAAGGCACAAAATTTTTCTTTTAATTTTAATACCGTGGGTAGAAGGGTTTGTTTGGTTTCATCAAAAGTTGATGTAGTCAATCAAAGGGTCAAATTAATTTTTCATGATTCGTTGTCCAATACCTCAGAGGCACTTTCTGTACACAGACGGTTGGCTGGAACCCATACATGGAGTACTGTAGCTACCCAAATTGCCGCTGGAACTGGCCATTGGACAGACTTCAATACAAGTTTGGGACAAGTTTGGGAGTATCAAGTAAAACGCCACCACACATGGACCTTTTCAGGAACAAATTATGATGCTGTGGGCTATACAATGGGAGCATTGCTGTATGACAATACAAACTATAAAGGACAAATGATATTATTAGTAGCCAATGATGTTGTAGCTCAATTGCCTGAAAAATATACAAAATTCAAAAAAGAGCTAACAAATGATGGTTGGTATGTCAATGAATTAATCGTTCCAAGGGCAACGAGTTGGGATAGTGGCGTTGCAGTATATCACATTAAAAATGACATCATTTCAATATACAATAATGCACCATTAGATGACAAACCCCAATCGATCGTACTATTGGGTCATGTTCCTATGCCACGTTGTGGTGCTTCTAATGTAGTTGCTCCAGACGATCACAGTCAGAATACAGGTGCCAGAGGCTGCGATGGATATTATGCAGATATTGACGGCCTTTATACAGATACTGCCACTTATAATCCAAGCGGTTTATCTACTACTTTAGCTCAAAATATGCCCAACGATTATAAATGGGATCAAGACTTTTTTCCATCTGATGTAGAAATGTCGTTTGGACGTATAGATTTTGCAGATTTAACAGAAATCAATACAGCAGAGCATACCTTGCTAGAGCAATATTTAGACAGATTGAGCCAATATAAAAACGTGGCCACTGGTTTTGACATGGGCGAAAAAGCAGCCTTTTTTTTGGGATACAACAATTCCAACGATGGTTCTTATCGCACGTTATGCAATATAGCAAAACCCGAAAATGTATTTCAAAAAACAGATAGTTCAAACCACAACCAATGGGTACAAAATAATGGCCCGTTTAAAATATACATGCAAAATGTTTCTACCCCCAGCATCAGCGATTGGCAAACGTATGGAATGAATGCTACCGTTTTTTCTAGCGATCAAAGTTATTGGGGCTTTGGCGATGTGCCTCAACCTAGTGGGGCTTATAGTCGTATTCGAGTTTTATTAGGTTTAAACACCAAATGCTTATTGGCATTATGGACCACAACGGGACTCAATATTTTTCATCAAGCTTGTTATGGAAAAAATATTGGACAAGCCATGAAAGACATCATCAACCATAATGAAACTAATCAATATTTAGAAAAGCCACCCCAACAATATGATACACCCCAATGGTGGAACAGAACACATTTTGATATTTGGGGCGATCCAACGATCAATTTGTATCAAGTAAAGCCAATAGCTAATCTGGCTTTTGAAACAACCAATGGGGTACCCACTTTAACTTGGACTGCATCCAATGATGAGGCTATTTTGGGATACCATGTATATGAATCGGCTACTGAATTTGGAAAATTCCAGCAAATCTCCAATACTTTGATTTCCAATACATTTTATCAACTGCCTAATGCTTCTAGTTCCCATTGGTATATGGTAAAAGCCATCAAAAAGGTAGTTTCTGGTTGCGGAACTTTTTTGCAACCTAGTATGGGCTTGTCTATAAAACTTGACCCAAATTTACAGGTACAAACACCCAATAGCCAACCTAATATTGTTTTATATCCAAATCCGTTTCAAAACGAAATTCAAGTGCAATCTCCTAGTCCGATTAAGAAAATCCAAATATACGACAATACAGGACGAATATTGTTTAGCAAAACCATTTCAGATTTTGAATATACGATACCTACACAACATTGGACTAATGGATCCTATTTTTTAGAAATTCAAGATCAAAACAATGGTCGATTGATAAAAAAGTTGATAAAAAACAATTGAAATTATACCAAATATATTTATAAAATAGTCCAAAGATGCGTAGTTATTTTTTAGAAAAAATTTTCAAAAAAAATCGTTGCATAGCTGGGCTACGGAACTATTTTTTTTGACTCATTTTAGCAAAAAAGAACAAGTAGATTGGACTATTTTATATGTATATTTGGTATTAGTTAAAT
>NZ_MUGT01000010.1 GCF_002217205.1 Flavobacterium branchiophilum NBRC 15030 = ATCC 35035
ATTATTCAAAAAAAAATAGTTCCGTAGCTCAGCTATGCAACGATTTTTTTTGAAAATTTTTTCTAAAAAATAACTACGCATCTTTGGACTATTTTATAAATATATTTGGTATTATTTTCATTTTTTATTTAACTTCACGTTTGTAATATGTGATGCCAAACGGATTGGTTCCTGCGGTAGTTGTGCTGCTATAAGTAGCGGCACCTGCATTTAAATTGTAAATTGTAACGGCAGTTGCGGCAGCACCAGAATGTGAGATAAATAATTTTGTTCCCGATTCATTAATCGTAATATTGTGTGGAGTTCCTGTTGGTGTGGTAGTTGCAGCTCCAATTTGACTTGAATTAGAAGCATTTAGTCCATACAATTGCCCAGCAGCAATGTTTGTAGCAAAAATATAATTCTGATCATTAGTTGCAAAAATACCGTGTGCTCCTACAAAATTTGAATTTGAAATTACAGTCAAATCTGTACCGTTCAAAGTATATATCTGGCCTGATTGGCAGGGTACAAATAATTTGTTTGACCCTTGCAGGTGGAATAAATGAGGATCTTTACCAACATTAACTTCGGCTGTTTTGGTGTAATTAGAACTATTGTACAGATAAACTTTGTCATTTGTTGTACTAGATGTAATAATAGAAACATAAGCTTTTGTTCCGTCTTTTGTCAAAAACACATCATGTGGTTTTGCCCCTACATTTATCGTTTGTACAACGGTGTGTGTTGCCAAATCGATAACAGAAATAGTGTTATCCACATCATTATTAACCCAAAGTTGTTTGCCTAATCCATCGGCCCACATGTGAAAAACACCATTACCCACATTTACAAAACCTTCAACCGCTTTTGACTGTGGATTTACTATATGCACTTTTTTTCCTAATCTATCACCTACATATATTTTATCTTTCGTAGGCACATAAACTGCATACATAGGCTCGGAACCTGCTATAGCGATTGTACTAGACACAGCATTTGTATTGGCATCAATTAAACTAATTGTTCCATTGCCTCTGTTTGCAACAACTACTTTTTCTTCGTACACTTTTTCGGCTACTGGGTCGCTATCCTTGTTACATCCCATCAATAATAATGTAAATACAATACTATTAAATACTAAAACTAAATTTCTACTAGTCATGATTGTTAAATTAAAATAATTATGAAGCAAAAATAGGTTTCAATATTATAAAAAATTGTTAGATATCTAACAAAAGCTTGGATTTACAAAAAAAAAACACTCTTTTTTAAGAGTGTTTTTTTTAATATAATCAAATATGTTTTAAACCGTTCTGTTGATGTCAAAAGCTTCTAAATAATCTGCAACTCTTTTTACAAAACTACCACCTAAAGCACCATCTACAACACGGTGATCGTAGCTGTGGGATAGGAACATTTTTTGACGAATGCCTATAAAATCGCCCTCTGGAGTTTCTATTACCGCAGGCACTTTTCTAATGGCACCTAAAGCCAAAATGCCCACTTGTGGTTGATTGATAATTGGAGTGCCAAAAACGCTGCCAAAGGTACCAACATTTGTAACTGTATAGGTGCCGCCTTGGGTATCATCTGGTTTCAGTTTGCCCATTTTGGCACGATTACCCAAATCGTTAACCGCTTTAGCCATACCTACTAAATTCAATTGATCGGCATTTTTAATAACAGGAACAATCAAATTGCCATTAGGCAATGCTGCTGCCATGCCCAAATTGATGTTTTTCTTTTTGATAATAAATGTTCCTTCCACAGATATATTCATACCAGGAAAATCTTTCAAAGCTTTGGCTACAGCTTCCATAAAAATTGGCGTAAAAGTAAGTTTTTCGCCTTCTCTTTTTTCAAAACTGGCTTTGTTTTTGTCTCGCCATTTTACAATATTAGTAACATCTACTTCTATGAATGATTGAACATGTGCAGAAGTTTGCACAGAGGCAACCATATAACCCGAAATTAACTTTCGCATGCGATCCATTTCAACAATTTCGTCTCCTCCGTTTACTGAAGGAGGAACAACAGCTGGTTGAATGGCATCATTTTGTATAGGTTGTTGTATAGGTTTTGAAACAACATTATGTATAACAGCTTCATTTTCAATATTTTGATTATTACTGCCTCGTTGGGCAACATAAGTCAAAATATCTTCTTTTGTAACCCGACCATCTTTGCCAGAACCTACTATAAGATCTAATGCTGCTAAACTAACATTTTCTTGTTTGGCAATATTTTTGACCAAAGGCGAATAAAATTTATCTGATACAACGGGGCTTGTAAATACTGATTTTTGCTCAATTACAGTTTCAATGTTTTTTTCGAGTGTGGCAACAATTTCTGGCTTTACAATATCGGAATCTGCTACTTCATCTCCCGGAACCTCAATAATAGCAATGGTTTGTCCCACTTGTACCAAATCGTCCTTTTGAAATAATTGTTCTATTAATATACCCGAAACTTCGCTTGGCACTTCGCTATCCACTTTGTCTGTGGCAATTTCGAGTACGGCTTCATCAGCTTCAATGGTATCGCCAATTTGTTTTAACCAATTTGTAATGGTTGCCTCTGCAACACTTTCTCCCATTTTTGGAAGTTTCAATTCAAATTTTGCCATATTGATAACTTATAAGGTGGTATCTATTTTTATTTTACAAAATTAATAAAATTTATTACCTAAAATAATTAATTTGCTAATTTTTTTAAATTTATTTTGTTTCAAAATTGGATTACTTCTCCCCTATCCGAACTGGAATTGGAACCAATTGCAAAAGGACTTTGTGGTGGTATTATTTTATAAAACACTTTGTTGCTTTTTGGTGTGTTCATAAAATCAATAATACTTTTAAAATCAATCGAATGGGCATCAAACACTATTTCAAAAACGGCCTCTGCATCCTTTAACTGCGAAATTACATTATTAATATTTTCAAAAGAAGTAATTTGAAATTTTTTTTGATATTTCTGAGACATTTTTTCTATTAATGCCCTATTTTGGCTTACTATTATAAAATGATTTGCCTTACTTAATGGTTTTTTTTGATAGAAATACGTTTTATATATTGCAAAAAAAGATATTGCAAAAGTAGTAAAAATATTAAATATATAATTTACCTTAAAATGTTTTTTGTAAAAAAAAAGCATAGCCTCTTGAAATCTTTTCATATACGTCATGTCTTTTATTGTACTTTCACCTTTGTAATGTATAATAGCGGTATCATGAAAATAGTAATTGTCTTTTTGTTCTAATAAAACCCTGTAACTCAAGTCTATATCATCTGCATACATAAAACATTGTTCATCAAATCCTGCTACTTTTTCATATAATTCTTTTTTCATAAACAAGAATGCACCTACTAAAATCGACACTTTTCCTGTTTGATTGTCCTTCAAATGACCAGCATAATATTGATTAAACCATTGTATATGAGGAAATATTTTATAAAGTCCCGCCATTTTTGTAAAAGCCACCCATGGTGTAGGAACTTCTCGTTTACTTTCGGGCAAAAAATGCCCAGTACCATCTAAAAGTTTACATCCTACAATACCCAAATTTGCTTTAGAATTAGCAAAATGATATATTTTCTCAAAAGTGTCTTCGGCAACCACAGTATCTGGGTTCAAAATACAAATATAGTCTCCTTTTGCAAGGGCTACCCCCATATTATTTCCTTTTGGAAAACCATAATTAGTAGTGTTTTCAATTAAAATCACATCAGGAAATCGAGATTTGACCATCAAACAACTATCATCTTGAGAGTGATTATCGACCACAATGATTTCAGAATCTATATTTTGCAATGCTTTTTTTACACTTAATATACATTGTTGCAAAAAAAAGCTAACATTATAGTTAAGAATGACGACAGATATTTTCATTATATTAAAATTCCATTTTATAACGCAAAAATGCAATAAATATTCTAAAAACGAGCTGTACATTTAATAATAAAAAATGGAAAATCTAATATTTTAGTTTTGGAAATTCAAAATCATTAACAGGAGTTCAAAATTTATTGAATTTTAAAATAAGAAGGTTAAACTAAACAACATAAGTTGAGTATTTATAAAAAATAATGTGTGCCATTTGATTTTTTTTAAATTTGATGGCATAAATACGTCAAATAGGCAAACAAAAGTCTATTTTTGCATCAAAAATAATTATATCGTGAATTATCTTTCAGTAGAAAACATTTCAAAATCATTTGGCGAACGAACTTTATTCGAAAATATTTCGTTTGGCATCAATAAAGACCAAAAAATCGCATTTATAGCCAAAAATGGTTCAGGAAAAACCTGTATTATGAAAATTATTAATGGCGAAGACGAACCCGATTCTGGGCAAGTAGTAGTTAGAAAAGATATCAAAATGGCTTTTCTCTCACAAGATTATAATCTTCAAGAAGAATTAACTATAGAAGAAAGTATATTTGCGTCTGATAATGAAACACTCAAAGTAATAGAAGCTTATGAAAAAGCCCTAGAAACCCCCGAAGATGCTGAAGCCTATCAAAAAGCATTTGACCGAATGGACCAATTGAATGCTTGGGATTTTGAAACTCAATACAAACAGATTTTATTTAAGCTTAAACTAGAAAACTTCAAGCTTAAAGTAAAAAATTTATCTGGAGGTCAGAAAAAAAGGCTATCTTTAGCTATCATTCTAATTAATAGACCCGATTTATTGATTCTTGACGAACCAACCAATCATTTAGATTTAGAAATGATAGAATGGCTAGAAAGCTATTTTGCAAAAGAAAACATAACCTTATTTATGGTTACGCACGACCGCTTTTTTTTAGAGCGTGTATGCAACGAAATCATCGAATTGGACAACGGCAAACTGTATCAATACAAAGGTAATTATTCCTATTATTTAGAGAAAAAAGAAGAACGAATTGCCTCTGAAAATGCCAGTGTAGATAAGGCTCAAAATTTATTTGTAAAAGAACTTGAATGGATGAGGCGGCAACCCAAAGCAAGAACTACAAAATCGAAATCCAGACAAGATGATTTTTATATAATTAAAGAAAAGGCCCAAAGCAGAAGAAGAGACAACCAAGTGGAACTGGAAATCAACATGGAAAGGATGGGTAGCAAAATTATTGAATTGCACAAAATATCCAAACAATTTAAAGATTTGATTATTTTAAACAATTTTAGTTATGATTTTCAACGTGGTGAACGAATAGGAATTATAGGAAAAAACGGAACAGGAAAATCTACTTTCTTAAACTTACTTACAGGAACATTACCCCTAGATGCGGGCAAAGTGGTAGTGGGCGATACCATAAAAATAGGATATTATACACAAAGTGGCATCAATCCAAAGCCTGGTCAAAAAGTGATAGACATTATCAAAGAATATGGCGAATACATACCGCTTGCCAAAGGCAGGATGATATCGGCTGGTCAATTATTAGAACGATTTTTATTTGACAGAAAAAAGCAATATGATTTTGTAGAAAAATTAAGCGGTGGAGAATTAAAACGTTTGTATTTATGTACAGTTTTAATTCAAAATCCAAATTTTTTAATACTAGATGAACCAACAAACGATTTAGATATTGTAACTCTCAACGTATTAGAAAGTTTTTTATTGGATTATCCAGGTTGTTTGTTGGTAGTATCTCACGATAGGTATTTTATGGATAAAATTGTCGATCATTTATTTGTATTTAGAGGACAAGGAGAAGTAGAGGATTTTCCAGGTAATTATTCTGATTTTAGGGCTTATGAAGACAGTGCTGATGTAGTTTTAAAAGAAGAAAACAAAACCGAAAAGAAAGAATGGAAACAAAATAATCCAAAAGGCAATTTAACTTTTAATGAACAAAAAGAGTTTCAAAAAATTGAAAGAGATTTGAAAGATTTGGAAATAGAAAAAGCCAAAATCGAACAACTTTTTTCAGACAATCAAATAAAAGAAACGGAAATTGCACAAAAAGCCAAAGAACTTCAAGTAATAATTGAAAAAATTGAAGTGAAAGAAGAAAGATGGCTAGAATTATCAAGCAAAATGGAATAAATTATGCGTAATTTTTTTTTATCTTACATCCATTTTTTATGGCAATCAAAAAACGAACATGCCGTACATTCGCCTTTTGTTTTTAATTTGGTTACCCAATGTTTTTATGATAAAAAAAAGTATCCTTTTTATAAAATATTCAATAATTATAGACAACAGTTATATAAAAATAATAACATTATAGAAATTATCGATTTTGGTGCAGGCTCCAAAATTTTTAAAGACAATAAAAGAAGTGTCCGACAAATGGCAGAAAATGCAGGGATTTCAAATAAAAGAGCCCAACTATTGTGGCGGATGGTACAATATTTCAAACCAAAAAATATATTAGAACTTGGAAGCTCTTTAGGGCTTTCGACCTTGGCATTGTCAGAAAATAATTGCCATAAAATCACAACTGTAGAAGGTTGCGAAGCTACATACAAGCACTTTTGCAACTATTTTTTTCAAAAAGACAAACCCCATGTTGAGGCTATTCAGCAAGAATTTGCAGCATTTTTAGAACAAAATAATACAAAAAAATATGATTTTATTTATTTTGATGGCAACCATTCCAAAGACGCTACCTTAAAATATGTCGACTTGTTATTGCCCTATAAATCCAATGATTCTGTTTGGATTTTTGACGATATTTATTGGAGCAAAGACATGACAGAAGCATGGAAATCGATACAAAAACACCCCGAAGTACAAGTTACAATAGATACATTCCAATGGGGCATCGTTTTTTTTAGAAAAGAGCAGGCCAAAGAGCATTTTATTATTAGAGTATAAAAAAAAGCGTAATAACTATTTGTTTTACGCTTTTTTTATCCTATTAAGAATACATTTTTTGTCTGAGTTCTTGAATTTTAGCATCGTCCAAATAATCATCAAAAGTCATGTATCGATCAATGGCACCCTTTGGAGTTAATTCAATAATACGATTCCCAACCGTTTGCGAAAACTCGTGGTCATGTGTTGTAAAAATAACCGAGCCTTTATAGTTCTTCAAAGAATTGTTAAACGCCGTAATCGACTCTAAATCAAGGTGGTTTGTTGGCTCATCTATCATCAATACATTGGCCCGTTGCATCATCATTCTCGATAACATGCAACGCACTTTTTCGCCTCCAGACAATACCCTACACGTTTTGAGCGCTTCTTCGCCAGAAAAAATCATTTTACCCAAAAACCCTCTAATATACACCTCATCCCGTTCTTCTTCCGTTTTTACCCATTGTCTTAACCAATCGACAAGATTGTAATCGCTTTCAAAAAAATCGTGATTATCCACTGGCAAATAAGCTTGGTTTGTAGTAATTCCCCAATCAAATTGACCAGCTGCTGCTTGAATTTTGCCATTTAATATGTCGTAAAAAGCGGTTGTAGCCCTAGAATCTTTAGAAAAAAGTACAATTTTATCGCCTTTGGCCATGTTCAAATCCACGTTTGTAAACAAAACATCTCCATCTACCGAAGCACTTAAATTTTGAACATTCAAAATTTGATCACCAGCTTCACGCTCTTGATCAAAAATAATGGCTGGATACCTTCTACTTGAAGGCTTAATTTCAGAAATATTTAATTTTGAAATCATTTTTTTACGAGATGTAGCTTGCTTGGATTTGGCTACATTGGCAGAAAATCGTCGAATAAATTCTTCTAATTCTTGTTTCTTTTCTTCTGCCTTTTTATTTTGTTGGGCTCGTTGTTTTGCGGCTAACTGACTCGATTCGTACCAAAATGTATAATTTCCAGAATAATGATTGATTTTTCCAAAATCAATATCAGAAATATGGGTGCAAACAGCGTCTAAAAAGTGCCTGTCATGAGACACAACAATTACTGTATTTTCATAATTTGCCAAGAAATTTTCGAGCCATGCAATTGTTTCAAAATCCAAATCGTTAGTTGGCTCATCCATTATAAGCAAATCAGGATTTCCAAAAAGAGCTTGGGCAAGCAACACCCTTACTTTCAGTTTTCCCTCCAAATCAGACATTAAAGTATAATGATTATCCTCTGAAATACCCAAATTTGACAATAAAGACGCTGCATCAGAATCTGCATTCCAACCATTCATCTCTTCAAATTGTACCTGAAGCTCGCCTATTCTGTCAGCATTTTCATCTGTATAATCCAAATATAGGGCATCCATTTCTTTCTTTACAGCATACAAAATTTTGTTACCCATAATCACGGTTTCCAAAACAGTGTGTTCGTCAAACATATTATGGTTCTGATTTAAAACCGACATTCGTTTGCCCACCTCAAGATGAACGTGGCCAGACGTAGGATCCATTTCGCCCGAAATGATTTTCAAAAAAGTAGATTTTCCTGCTCCGTTGGCACCAATTACACCATATACGTTGCCGTGAGTAAAAACAGTGTTTACTTCGTCAAACAAAATGCGTTTGCCAAACTGAACGGATAAATTATTAACTGTTAACATGAAATAATTTTTATTATATTTGGTGCAAAAGTAATTAAAAGAGTTTAGTGTTTTGCTAGAAATTGTTTTATTTTTTTGTTCAATCACTTTTAAATTATTTATGATACAATTCCCCGTTCAATTTTCATTTTTAGGAACAAACTTTTATTTGCACAACGTCCTAGAATTTCTTGCTTTTTTTGTAGGAATGAGAATATATTACTACCAAAAAAGAAAAATTACCGATCAAATTTCAAACCAACACCGGCTTTGGATACTCATTGGAGCCATGATAGGTGCACTAATAGGATCCAGAGTTGTGGCATTGTTAGAAAATCCCTCCACAATTGGCCAGCAAACATGGCTTACATTTTACCAAAACAAAACAGTGGCAGGAGGTTTTTTGGGAGGTATATTTGGCGTAGAATTGGTAAAAAAAATTATTAACGAAAAACAAAATTCAGGCGATTTGTATGTCATTCCCATGATTGTGGCCCTCATTATTGGCAGAATAGGCTGTTTTTCCATGGGAGTCGCAGAACCCACATTTGGCAACAAAACTACTTTTTTTATGGGTTTAAATTTAGGAGATGGCATACTGCGACACCCCACTTCATTATACGAAATTATTTATTTACTCCTCTTATTACTCTTTTTTAGTACCTATCGTTTCAACCAATGGCCACACGGAAATGTATTCAAATTATGGATGAGTTTGTATTTTTTGTATCGATTTGTAATAGAATACCTCAAGCCACACGAAGTTTTAGGGTTTGGATTTAGCAGCATACAGTGGTGTAGTATTATAATTTTCACACACTATACCATATATTATTTATTATATTTTTATAAAAATAAAAAATTAAGTGCCAAATAGTAATATTCATAAACAAATAACCATTTCACAAAAGATAAGGTATCGTGATTCTGTAACAGCATTTAATTATTTGAATTCCAGAGTAATTCATTACAGCCAAAAGCCAAACAATAGATAAAAAGTACAAAATCCAATACAACAACAAACACCAAAACCATTAGGGCATGCCGCCAAAAAAAAGAAAGCCCCCACGCACCAAACCCTTCAGGTGGGGCTTCCTTTTTTTGCCGTCGGGCTATCACGAGCACACGGTGCCTTGCTCTATCCCTCATGCGGGCAACCCCCAATGGACAGCCTCCATTCACCAAAGATTTTTTTAAACTTCTTTTTTTTCGTTTTCACTTGCCTTTTCAAAACAAAAAAAGCCACCATGCACAACTTGCGGCACAGTTTTGCTACCCATTTGTTAGAAAATGGTACTGAATATCAATTATATACAGCATTTTATAGGGTATTCTAGTATAAAAACCACCATCATACACCCATTTAACCCGCAATGTGGTGGATAAAATAGAAAGTCCTTTAGAAAAATTAGAAAAAAATGTAAATAAAAATTAAAATATATAAAAAAATAATAGGTTGTTTTGAAAAATTTTATAAATTTGACAATTATAAAATAAAACAACAAATGATTATATTTAAGTTTTTGCCAAACAAAAATATGTTAAAAACGCAATAACTTTCGTATATCTACTAGTTGTGCGACACTTTGGAGCGACAGAAAACCGAAACGAAACTGAAAATGAAATTATATCTTTTACTCTTTATTTTAATTGGTCAATATTCTTTTTCACAAGAAAAAACAGCAGTTTATGTAAACGATGCAAAAGCTTATCATAATAAAACCATAAATTATTTTTCAAATGAACCAACATTCTGTGATTTAACCATAAACTCTGATTTTACATTTAGTTTTTATAGTCGACCAAATGTGAGTTGCTTTACTTGGAAAGAGATCAAAGGAAATTGGAAAAAGGAAAAAAACATTTATACTTTTTCAAGTCAATACGAAGTAAAGGAAAATGATACAAGATTTTCTTTTAGTCAAGACACAGCAAAAAGATATTTGTTAAAATTTAGAACTGATAAAAAATCAGAACTTAAAAATAGAATTATTAAAATTGAATTTATGTACGATATTGATGCAAAGTTAGACGAAGTGGAAAAAACAATGACTTTGAATTCTAACAATTCGATTGAAATTTCATTTACAGAAATTCCTAATATTGACAAACTTGCAGCAATAAGAATAGAATACCATTTAACTTCAATTGAAAAGAGGTTTGGATATATTACAGAAAACAAAACGGTAAACGTTAAAGAAAAAGATATTCCAAATGTTGTAGAAATTGAATTTGTAGAACTTCCAAAAAAAGAAATAGTTTACAGAACAACAATTGGAAAAATTGAAAATGACCAACTTGAAATAGTTTCATCGACATTAACAAAAACAAGTTTACCTTATTATTTGAAAGAAATTGGATTTGAGAAATATTATAAAATAGAAACTGAAAAATAAAAGCGATCGCACAACAGCAGTTAAGCACTATTGCGGTTTTGGTCAATATTTGAAAATTGGTTTTGTACTTGTAAATTCTTGGCTAATCCGACAATTTTCGCTTTCTTTGTCCGCAACAGACGCTTAGCTGCAAACGTTAGCCGTCAGTTTCGAGCAAAAGAAATTCTAAAGAAAAAATGTATGAAAGAGAAAGTGTATAAATATTCTGCAATTAGTCTAATAGTAATTAATTTCATTACTCTATATCTGTTTTATGACTATTTCACAGAAAATCCTGCAATGTTTCGTGGATTAGGAATATTAATGAATTTTTTTAGACTAATAATTTTTTCTGTTGGACTTGGGATTATTTTACTGGGAATTAGATTGTTTTTCCACTTAAGAAAAAAGACAAATCCAATAAAAACTCATTTTCTTTATATTTTTTCTGCAATACTTGGTGCAAATCTTTTTATTAATTGGTTAATTTGCATTTTTATGGAATTAATTAAACTTGACTCAATGCTTAATTTTGCTATTTTTACATTGCTGGCAATTTCTATTTTTTCAATTATTGACATTTATAAACTGAACTTTATAAACAAAAATAAATGAAAAAAAATATTAAACTTACAATGTCGTTAAGTTAAGG
>NZ_MUGT01000100.1 GCF_002217205.1 Flavobacterium branchiophilum NBRC 15030 = ATCC 35035
CAATTGATCCTCTTGCTGAGAAATACGTTTATAACGGTGTATATAATTTTGCTGAAAACCGTGTTATCGACGGTAGGGAGTTAGAAGGTTTGGAATGGGTTCCAGGGAATCAAACACAGCAATGGAATGCTGCATTTAGAGAAGTAGGAGAAACATTCTTAAAAACATTAGACAATATTGGTGCTCAATTTGAACAGTCTTTTACTGCAGGAAGAGAAATTGCCCCAGCAACAGCGGTCGAAAATACGACAACAGTATCAGGGGGAACTAATTTTTATAATTCTGCAATGGATAGCTTTTACAGCAATGGTACAAGTACAAGTAGACCATTTACATTTGATATTAGCAATACTACTAAATTAGTAACAGAAGTAAGCGCAACTGGCAAAGCTGGACCAGTACAGGTTACTGGTTCGCTTACTAATGAAGTTAATCTTAAAAATGGAGAAACTACAAAAACAGCAAAAGTAGTTGCAGGAGTTGGTAATAATGGTGTGTTTGTATCAAATTCAAAAGGCTCAAATGATAAAAAATCAAGTACAAGAGCAGGTATTCAAGGTGAAGTAAGTACTCCTAAAGTTGCAGGAGCATATTTTAAAGTATCTGGTAGTTTATCAGTTGGACAAAAACCCCAAGAGAAAACCACCCCAAATACAAATAAAGCAAATACTAATTCATCTTCTCAAAATAAAGAAAAAAAATGACAAAAGAAAGCAACATAACTAAAACAAGAATACTGATCCAGTCTATGCTTTTTGTAGTATTGTTTTTATTTAGCTGTAATAATGATAACCAAAAAAAGAGCGGAATAGGAATTAAAAAAGATGGTTTTAAAGTTGGGCAATGGGTGTATGAAGATAATTATAAAAAAGAAATTAAAATTAATTGGAAATCATATCAGGATAGTAAGGTAAAAACAAGCATTCCTGTAAATTGGAAACCAACTAAAGAAGAAGGAGTTTTATTTTATGTACCTTATTCTAAAGAAAATCCAGAGTTGTATTATGCAGTTTTGAGTTACGATAAAAAGGACTTGGGAATATCGGCTAAAAATTATATAAAAGAAACATTTAGACAAATTTCAATCAAGAATAAAAAGTTTAAGTATTTTATAAGAAAATATACTTTTCAACAAACTAGCGAAGATTATTACCTTATAGAAGTATTTACAACTGAAAACAATATAAAATACAAAACACATTTATTGATATATGATAAGGGAAACTCAATTTATGATTTTGGATATAAAACACTAGATAATCCTTTAATGAATTATAAAAATCATCTTGTTTTTATAGAAATGTTCACCACATTTAGGTATAAAGGAAATCTAGTTATTAATACAAAAGAAAGAGTATTAGAAGAACCAGAATTAATAAAAATAGATGATTTAAAGTGAATTAAATAATATTAAAAACTAAAAAACCACTCCTTATCCGAGTGGTTTTTTCTTTTTAAAAAGTTTTGTTCTATTTTTAAATAAAATTAGCTGCTGTTTTATGGTATCTTTTTTAGTGTAAATACTATCATTTTTAGGAAATATATAGCAACCACAAGGCGAAGTATTGTACCAACGAAACTCAAAATTTAAAAGTTCAAGAGTATCTTTTTTCGTTTGCGCAAGAGCAGAACCGCAAACCAAAATGAAAACAACAGCAAATATTTTCCTCATCTTTTATAGGCTTAAAAACTCACTTTACCGTCTAATAAATCTTTCATTCTTTTTTTAGTCAACATCGAATTAATAATCTTAATCAAGGCATTTTTTTCATCTTCATCAAGTTGATTAATAAGCATTAGTTGTTCGTTAAGCTCGTGATTCTGTAACTCTACTACACTATTTTCACTGTCATTTAAAAGGCTGTCCGCCGAAACAGCAAACACTTTCATTAGTCGCTGTACAATATCAATGGACGGTAAAAGGTGTCCGTTCTCCATTTTAGACAAATGGGTAACGTGAATGTGTATTTTGTCCGCTAACTCCTTTTGGTTCATATCGGCAGCTTTACGTAAAGCTTTGATTTTTTCGTTGAACTTTATATTATAAAGTGCTATTTTTTCATTCAAATTTATAATAAGTTAAAAGTTTTCAGTATTAATATTTACTTTTATGAAATTATATTGCAATATTATGAAATATAATTAAATTTTTGCTTTCAATATAATGAATAAACATATTGAAGAATATTCAACTAAATTGTAAACAATGGAAATAAGTGTAATCAAACAAAACTTACCACTAGTAAACGTACTGCAACACTACAATTTAAAAGAAGACAAAAACAATATGCTCCGTTGTCCGTTCCACGATGATAGCACAGCGAGTTTACAAGTAAGTTTTAGCCAAAATAAATACAAATGCCACGCTTGCGATAAAAAAGGTGATGTTATTCAGTTTGTACAAGACTATGAAAAGTACAAACGCTTTTCCTGGTTCGTATGATGAGCGATTGGAATATGACAAAAATGGTAACATCTTGAATTTGAGACGTAATGGCGATTTGGATTCTGATTCGTCGTTTATGTATGCTCAAGAAATGGATGTTTTGGGATATACTTACAAACCTGATTCAAATTTGCTGTTGTCGGTTACAGATGACACGGCAAATCCAAAGGGTTTTAACGATGGCAACACCCAAAACGATGATTTTGAGTATGACAACAACGGCAATATGACTGTGGATTTGAACAAAAACATCAAAAATATTACTTACAACCACTTGAATTTACCTACAAAAATTTTATTTGGTAATTCCAATTACATTACGTATCTTTACACCGCAAGTGGGCAAAAAGTGAACAAAGTGATAAACGAGGCTGGAGTAATTACAACAACCGATTACATTAACGGGTTTCAGTACAAAACCTTGCCTTCTGGCGATGGTGGGTTGGTGTTTTTTCCGCATGCTGAAGGTTATGTAAATGTGAATAAATCTTACAAATTAACTGAAAGTAGTTTGTACAATTACGTGTTTAATTACACAGACCATTTGGGGAATATCAGGATGAGTTACACGCAAGCTCCAACAGGAGCCTTGTCGATTTTGGAAGAAAACCACTACTACCCTTTTGGGCTCAAACACACCAACTACAACTCCGACAAGCGGTTGTATGTGCGTGAAAGTGTTGCCTCCAAAATAAAACCCGTAACGCCTTTGTTTCCTTTGGTTTATAATTATAAGTATAATGGGAAAGAGTGGCAGGATGAGTTGGGGTTGAATATGTATGATTATGGAGCGAGGAATTATATGGCAGATATTGGTCGATGGGGAAGTATTGATAATAAATCAGAAAAGTATGTTTCATTTTCTCCATATCACTATGCAGGAAACAACCCTGTGTTATATTTAGATGTTGATGGTAATGAATTTACAGAAGGTGCTTGGGAATGGGTCAACAGATTAATTGCTGATATAAATTCTAGACAAGAAAAAAACAATAGCAGTATTGCTGACTATAAAGCTAAAATTGCAGGAGGAGGTAGTGATAGGCAAATTGCTAGATGGAATAGAAACATTAACTCACTTACAGCCAATAATGAAGAATTAGAAACTACAAGAGGAGAAACAGCAACATTAGCAGCTTCTACGCAAGTTTACGATGTTGTTACTGATAATGGAGGTACACAAAAAGATGCTTTTGGAAACTCTACAACTACCAATCAGACAACCTTTAATAGCGAAAATAACAGAGTTCAACTAACCGTTTCTTCTGGTACAGATTTAGGCCTTTTTTCTCACGAATTAAAGCATATGTATCAATTTGAAACAGGAGAAACCTCATTAGGATTAACTAAAAACAAAGGAGGTTCTTATCTAATAAGTGGCAATATGTTATTTTCTGATTTATCAGATGAAGTCCAAGCTTATCAAAGAGGAGCCTTGTTCGGGCAAAGGGAAAATATAAATTCGCCAGCCGATGTATTAACAAAAGAAGCATATGACTCAAGAATTCCATCAGGCCCTATTAATGCTGTTAATCATCCAAATGCAGCGGGTATAAAAAAAGACCCTCAATCATTTGCTAATAAATATAATGCTGCTTTTAGAATAAATAATACAACTTATAAACCACAATAATTATGAAAACTAAATTATTACTTTTTTTATTTTTTATTTTATATGGATGTATTAGTCAAAAGAAAAGCATTGGTATTTATGTGTTGACAAAAAAAAATACTTCTTATAATATAGTTTTAAAGTTAGAAGATAATAAAAGATATGAACTGCAAACTGTTTCTTCTGTTGGAGGTGGCATTACAAGAGGCAATTGGGTAGAAGGTAAGAATAATATTAAATTACTTCCAGATAAACCTAATATTGATAGAGTATTTTTAGATGACACTATTGTTGATAGACAAGAATTTAGACCTTTTTCAGACACAATTATTTTGAAAATAAAAGGCAATAAATTATATCGTATAAAAGGTGCAGGAATTATTAGTAAGAAGTTTTGTTTGATAAAATTATGAGAAAAACCCAAATGCCGCAGGCATAAAGCAAAATTCTCAATCATTTGCTAACAAATATAACGCAGCTTTTAGAATTGGAACCACAACATATAAACCACAATAAGGATGAAAAAAATAATTCTATTGATCGGATTCTTGATAATATTTACTTCTTGTAGTAAAAATATTTACGGAAAATATAATACTAGTTATTCAAGAGATAAGAGTGCATTTTTTCAAATAACTTTAAATTCTGACAATACTGTTGAAAAGACAGAAATACATACGATAAGTATTTTTGCTAAAGGGCATTATATATTAAAAGAAAAACAAGTAATTTGTTTTTTGGATTCAACAAAAAATAACTTTCCTCCAGATACCCTTACATTTAAAATAAAAGGAAACAAACTTTATTTTGTAAAAAAGGGAATTGTTAATACAAAATTTTATTTAAGGAAAGAATAAACAAAATCTATAATGTAAGCAAAAACCCGAGCAATTGCTCGGGTTTTTTATCTAACTAAATAATCTTATGATACTGTTCTAAAAACATCACTAACATACACCAAAGCTGCAACCTAGCCCCGACAGTAGCGGCATCCTTTTTGTTTTTTCTTTAAAAACAAAAAGATACAGCGTATGGCGGGAACTGCCCCTGCGTGAAAATGCCAAATGTGGCGGCTTCTTGTAAGTGGGAAGTATGAAGTATGAAGTTAAAGGTTAGAAATTAGAGGTTAGAAGTTAGAAATAAGAAGTAAGATGGGATTACCTTTGTCAAATTTTGAAAATTTGACAAAGGTTTTTTAAAAAAAATAAAATTTACCTACAAAAATTT
>NZ_MUGT01000101.1 GCF_002217205.1 Flavobacterium branchiophilum NBRC 15030 = ATCC 35035
TTTGGGGGTTAGGGGGCTGTTATAAATCCAACTCCCGCTGTTGTGTTGGTATTAGCGTCAATTAAAATAAACGCTCCATTGGATTTGTTGTCATTGTAACTATCAAAATACAATGCTTTGCTTAATTTGATATTCACTTCTCCAATTTCGTTTATGGCTAATTGCGTAGCAGGAACAGCTCCGGAATAATCTGTTGCAATTACATTTTTGATTGCATCAATTTTAGCCAAAACTCTATTCGTATTGTGTTGTACCAAATACTTGGTTCCTGTCACTAATTTCTTGCTGTCCATCCAGCAAATAGTAGCATTAATATCTTTTTCTACTTGCGGTAATTCTCCTGATTTTACAATCATATCGCCTCGAGTCACATTGATGTCGTTTTCCAATTCTAACACAATAGACGAACCCGCTTTAGCCTCGTCAAATTGTTGGTCAAAAAAGTGAATTTTGGATACTTTAGATTCAGTTAACGAAGGTAAGACCGTAACAGCATCGCCTACTTGAATTGAATTACCGTATAATTTTCCGGCATATCCTCTAAAGTCGTGGTATTCTTCTGTTTTTGGGCGAATAACCGTTTGTACTGGAAAACGTGTTTTACCAGTTTCAAAAACATCCTCAGGTTTTAAATCTTCTAAATGTTCCAATACCGTTTGCCCATTGTACCAAGGCATGTTTTCAGATTTATCAGCCACATTTCCACCGTTAATAGCGCTCAACGGAATGTAACTTACGTTTTGTTCTTTGAACGAACTTTTGGCATTCAAAGCTTGGAAGTCGGCTTTGATTTTGTTAAAAACGTCTTCTGAATAATCGACTAAGTCCATTTTGTTTACTGCAACAATTACCTCTTTCACACGCAATAAATTATTGATGAAAAAGTGACGGTAGGTTTGCTCAATCACTCCTTTTCGAGCATCAATCAAAATGATGGACACTTGCGAAGTCGAAGCTCCTGTTACCATATTACGGGTATATTCTACGTGACCAGGAGTATCGGCAATAATGTAACTTTTCTTTGCAGTCGAAAAATAAATATGCGCCACATCAATCGTAATTCCTTGTTCTCTTTCGGCAACCAAACCATCTGTAGCCAAAGAAAAATCAAGATAATCGTACCCTTTTTGTTTGCTACTTTTTTCTATTGCTTCAATTTTATCCGTTGTCAATGATTTAGTATCATACAATAACCTCCCGATTAAGGTACTCTTTCCGTCATCTACACTTCCTGCTGTTGCTATTTTTAAAACTTCCATGTTTTTTTAATTGGTTATTGGTTGTTTGTATTTGGATTTTCAAATTTTAATTTAAAAAGAATATCTTAAAGTTGTTCCAATAGTCCTTTGATCCCCCAACACTGCTGCATAAAGACCTGAGCTACCAGCTGCGGGAAGTAATTGCTCAAAATAATTTTTATCTGTTACATTTCGAGACCAAATCATAAAAGAAAAACCATTTGCCCCTCTAAAGCCAATTCGAGCATTGATTAAAGTGTATCCCTCAATATTGAGAAAACTTGAAGGAGAGGGACTAGAAGAAAAATCTGATCTGCTGAAGGAATCAACAGCAAAAAAATACTTTCCGTTTAAATCAAATAATTTGCCTTCATGTATATATTCGGCACCAATTGAGGTTGCCCATTTCGAAATTCCAGGCAAAGTACCTCCAGAAACATCTTTAAAAGCTTGACTTCCTCCCACTTCTTCTAATGGCACAGGTGCATTTGAAAAAGCAACATATTTGCCATCTGTATAACTTATTGACGAGTTAAAAACCCATTTATTTATCAATCTTAGATTACCTTCCAACTCAAAACCTTTTACTCTAACTTTTTCAGCATTTGCAAGATAGCCCCTATTAACGCCTACTTCAGGTGTTTGAACTTGAGTTTGATAGTCTTTGATATCTGTATTAAAAAGGGTTAAATTTAAAAAAGAATTTTTGGTAGGATTAGATTTTATACCAAGTTCAACATGTGTAACATATTCAGGTTTTACAAGAGCCAATTCAATAAGTGTAACCCCATTTGATGTTGGAAGCCCTCCTAAATTTACCCCAATTGGTTTATAACTATTCGTTACTGTTAAAAATCCATTGATTTTGTTATTATATTTGTATAAAAAAGTTAACAATCCTGTTATATTATTTTCTGAAACATTAAAATCAAAAGCTTGACTGGTGTATAATGCGTTTTTCAATGCCAATAAAGCTGGGTCATTTGTTTGCAAACCACCATAAGCCACACGATTATAATTTACATCTTTTTGATCATAATTATATCTAATTCCCGTGAGTAATTGGATTTTATCGTTAATTTTCCATTCCAATTGACTAAAAATAGCAGCTCCTAAGGTTTTAAGTCTAGAATTTGTACGGGTTCCAAAACCATCAAATAATCCAGGCGTACTCCAAAGATTTGACGTTGTACTTTGAGCAAATCTCCATTGAGCGCTTCCAGATTCTTCAATTTGAAATGGGTCTGATTTTAAATCTTGTTTCATTAAAAATGCACCAACTACACCGCTCCATTTGGCTGAAAACGAACCTGCATATCTAATCTCTTGAGTAAATTGCTGATGAAAGGAATTACCTTGAGATTTGGTTAGCACTGGAAGACCAATAAAATCTCTATCGTTTGCAGGATCCCAAATCCAATAACGCCAAGCGGATGTGGCAGTAATTTTACCATTGCCCGCTTTGATATCTACATTTAAAGAAGCTCCTCCATAGTCGTTATTAACCTTTAAAGGGGCATCAGCATCTGTAACTCTGTCAAATGGATTTTTAGAGGGTAAAGTATAACCCAAATCGGCAATGATGGCGTCAAATTGCCTGTAAGCAGCTCTTTTGGTTTTTACTACTCCAGCAACAACAGTTGCATTTCCATCTGGTCTTTGTCTAGAATTATCAGCAATAAATAATAACTTTATTTTGTCTGTTGGGTTGTAAAGTAATTGCGCTCTAAAACCTAAATTATTAAGCGTGTTTACATTTTTTAAGTTATGATTATTGTAAATCGTTCCATCTCTTTGTGTTCCAGTAAACGATAATCTGGCAGCCATTTTTTTTGACAAGGGACCTGTTATAGAGGCTTTTGCTTGTATAAAATTCAAATTACCATAGCTTGTTTCAAAGGAAGTATTGGCAACAAAACTAGGCAATTTTGTAGTAATGTTAAATGCTCCAGCCGTAGTATTTTTTCCATACAAGGTGCTTTGCGGGCCACGCAAAACCTCAACTTTTTCAATATCTACAAAATCAATTACTGTTGCAGCAGGTCGTGCATAATATACACCATCTACATAAAAACCCACACCTGGATCTATCCCATCATTTGTGAGTCCAAAGGTAGAACCTAAACCTCTAATATTCAAAGTCGTGTTTCGTCCATTGGAAGAATATAATTGAATTGATGGTATTAATTCTTTTAACCTGTTTGGGTTGAAAGCTCCTGTTTCTGCCACTTTATTCCCTTTTATCAGTGTAATTGGAATTGGTATTTCTTGTATTGATTCTTGTCGTCTTCTTGATGTAACTAATACATCCTCCAGCTGATTCACATTTTCTTGCAATTTAAGAACTACTTTGTTTTCTGATATAAAAAATTCTTGTTTCTGATAGCCCGTATAGGAAATAATAAGTGTAAAAGGTAGTTTTTGTCCAGTTATCAATCCGAATTCTCCGTTTACATCTGATACCGCTCCATTTGTAGTTCCTTTTATTGTAATATTAGCTCCTATAATTGGTTCGCTCGTCTTAGAATCTTCTATTTTTCCTGTAACTGTTGCGTTTATTTCTGGTTTATTTTGAGCTATAATGGTTAAAGGAAAAAGAATTATTATACCCAAAATTATTGTATTTTGAAAAAATTTCATTTTATTTGTATTGTTTAATTATTAAAGTTGAAAATTGTATGACTATACCAAAAGTATTATTTTCAATGATTTTATTTTTTATTAGACTATACCAGTTTGGTTGCCGCCAAACTGGTTTTTTTTTAAATTATTTACAACAGATGATTTTCAGATTCATGATTTAAAATTATTATTTTTTCTATTTTTTGATGCTCCTTCGTTCCCCCTTTGGGAGTTAGGGGGCTTTTAAAAGTACCCTTGTTGTTTTCTTTTCTCCATTGCAGCTTCTGAACGTTTGTCGTCAATTCTAGCCCCTCTTTCCGAAATGGTTGAGGAACGAATCTCTCCCACTACTTCTTGAATAGTAGCCGCATACGATTCGACAGCCGCTGTGCAACTCATATCTCCCACGGTTCTGAAACGAACAATTCGTTCTTCAATTTCTTCATCTTCCTCTTGATAGACAAATGGCGAATGGGACCAAATCAATCCGTCTCTCAAGAATACTTTACGTTTGTGAGAAAAATAAATCGACGGAATTTCGATTCCTTCTTGTTCGATATAACTCCAAACGTCTAATTCTGTCCAGTTCGAAATTGGGAAAACACGAACATTTTGACCCAACTCAATTTTTCCATTCAACAAATCGAATAATTCAGGGCGTTGGTTTTTTTCATCCCACTGACCAAAATCATCACGTACCGAAAAAATACGCTCTTTTGCTCTTGCTTTTTCTTCATCTCTTCTCGCTCCACCAATACAAGCATCAAATTTGAATTCTTCAATCGCATCCAAAAGTGTCGTGGTTTGCAAGCTATTTCTACTCGAATATTTTCCAGATTCTTCTACTACTTTTCCTTGATCAATAGCATCTTGTACATTGCGAACAATTAATTCTAACCCTAATTCGGCTACCAATTTATCTCTAAATTCAATCGTCTCAGGAAAGTTGTGTCCGGTATCTACGTGCAACAACGGAAAAGGAATTTTTGCTGGAAAAAAAGCTTTTTGCGCCAAACGCACTAATGTAATGGAATCTTTTCCTCCTGAAAAAAGCAATACCGGTTTCTCAAATTGCGCAATTACTTCTCTAAAAATGTATATCGCTTCGCTTTCTAAAGCATTTGTTTTTACTATTGAACTCATGTTTTCAGCCCCCTAACCCCCAAAGGGGGAATTTAATTGTTAATATATTAGCCCCCTAGCCCCCGAAGGGGGAACTGTTGGGATGTTTTTTTATTTTTCATTTCAACGGATTCAAATCCGTTGTTACAAATTCAATCGTTCCTACGGAACTAAACTGTTGATTGTGTTTTTTTCATTTCAACAGATTGAAATCCGTTTTTTTTCATTTCAACGGATTGAAATCCGTTTTTTTTTTATTTCAACGGATTCAAATCCGTTGTTTTTTTCATTTCAACGGATTGAAATCCGTTGTTTTTTTCATTTCAACGGATTGAAATCCGTTGCTACAAAATGAATCGTTCCTACGGAACTAAACTGTTGAATGTGTTTTTTTCATTTCAACGGATTCAAATCCGTTGCTCAAATCCGTTGCTACAAAATGAATCGTTCCTACGGAACTAAACTGTTGAATGTGTTGTTATTTTTATTCTCTAAAATCTACTCCCTATTTTGTTCCCCCTTCGGGGGCTAGGGGGCTATGCAACCCACATTCTTTATGATTCGTTTCCCACGACCATCTTCCGGCTCTGATGTCTTCGCCAGGCAAAATCGCTCTGGTACAAGGTGCACAACCAATACTTACAAAGCCCTTTTGGTGCAAACTGTTTTGAGGAACGTTATTCTTTTCTAAATATTCTTCCACTTCTTTTAAAGTCCATTTTAATAATGGATTGAATTTGATAATATCAAAATGGGCATCGTATTCAAAAAAGTTCAAGTCACTTCTATTTTCTGATTGCTCTGCTCTCAAACCCGTTATCCAAATTGCATTGCCTTGTAAAGCTTTGGTCAAAGGGGCTACTTTTCGAATGAAACAACATTCTTTTCTATTTTCTACCGAATCATAAAAGCTATTTGGTCCTTTTTGGTTCAACAAAACTTCAACTGCTGCTGTATCTGGAAAATAGGTTTTAATTTCCGTTTTGTATTTTTTTATTGTTTTATGAAATACATCATACGTTTCTTGAAATAAACGTCCTGTATCTAAAGTAAAAACCGTTATTGGCAACTGATTTTGACCAATCAAATCGGTAATTACTTGATCTTCTTGTCCAAAAGAAGTAGAAAAAACGACTTGATTTGGAAATTTATTTGCTAAATATGCAAGCGTCTCCTCGATAGAGAAATCTTTTGTTTTTTCTGTTAATTCTTGTGCTATTGTTTGATTCATTACAATAATTTTGATAAAGTTCGTAAACTAAGGATGATAATTAAAATGCCTACTGCTATCATCATGGGTTTTCTTTGGATTTTATTTACAAGATAAGCGGCTAATGGAGCAGCTAAAACACCCCCAAGAATCAAACCTAAAATCACTTGCCAGCCTTCGATTCCGCCAAACATCATAAAGGTAATGCCACTGGCAAAAGAAACAGCAAACTCTGCTGCATTAACAGAGCCAATGGTGTAACGTGGGTTTCTACCCCTTCCTAAAAGTGTTGAAGTAACAATTGGTCCCCAACCACCGCCACCTACAGCATCCATAAAACCTCCAAAAATGGCTAAAATGCCCAACTTTTTAGTTTTTTTCTTTATTATTGTTGTTTGCATCGAGCGGGCAATAATTACAATGGCAAGTACCATCATATACACAGCAATAAAAGGTTTAATCATTTTGCCATCAATCACGTCCGAAAGTAAATATGCTCCAATGGTAGCCCCAATTACACCCGGTATCAATAGATTTTTAACCAGCTTTTTATTAATATTTCCAAAGCGATGATGCGAAATTGCAGAAGCTCCCGTTGTAAACATTTCGGCTACATGTACTCCCGTACTACTAATAGCTGGAGGAACTCCATAAGCCATTAAAAACGAAGTAGAGGTTGCTCCGTAGCCCATTCCTAGCATACCATCGACCAACTGTGCTCCTATTCCAATTAAAAAAAAGATTAAAAAATCTTGATTAAAACCGTTTATCAAACCTTGAATCGAAAATTCTTTGTAATGTTTGTATATCAGAATCAAAAGGAGTCCAATAAGTAATAAAACAGGTAGTACAACCCATATATTGACTGGTTTTGATGTTGCCTGCTTTGAATTAACTGTATTCATTAGTGTATTGATTTCATTTTTTATATCAAATCTATTATCCTATCGACTTAATAGGTTATTTGTTTAAAAAAATATTCTCTGTTAGAGAATAGGTTAAAACGAATAAATTATTTATCCTATCGGATTAGTAGATTATTTTGCAAAGGTATTTCTTTTTTTTAAAAAACAAAATCTTTTTTCTAAAAAAATTAATGTGCTAGCTACAAATTGTATTTTTGGTATTGGCATCTCTTTTATTTATTCTAACTAACGTTTTATTAATGTTTTGTAAATCAATCATTTACAATATTTATTTTTTTATTATTCCTCCTAATTTTTCAGCTTTCGTACCGTTAGCTTAAGGGGTCAGGGCGTGAGTCTAGGGGGAATTACGCCCAACGTCAGTCTGTGAAAAAACCAACTCAAAAAGAGAAAGAATTCGGATACCTGTCGGAGAAAAATTCCATACAGCCAATTCTTAAAGACTCATTTTGAGTTTTTTCACAGCCTGACGTGTTGCCGCTTCACGAAGTTGCGGATTTTCAGCACCAAAGTCACTAAAAATTCCTGAACTTTCAACAAGCACAAAAGTTTCTAAATAAGCACTTACTCCGCAATCTTGCAAAACGGCTGTTGCAAGAAGCCTTTTATTAGTCGGTTATACTTGATTTAATATTTATCTTTATGCTTTTATCTTTTATTATTATATTTTTCAGGTTCATTATTAGGTTATTACTATTCATTATTATGTTTTTTAGGTTCAATATTAGGAGTTGCGGATACGTTAATAGGAATTGCAGGTTTGTTATTATTAATTTATTACATATTATTAAAATTTGCTGGTTTAATAATAGGAATTGCAGGTTTGTTATTTGGCTTTTACAATTCGTTATTATGTTTTTACCTTACGTTATTATTAATTTACTATTGTTTATTAGGATTTTACTATAGCTTATTATTAAAAATAGAAAGAATAACACAAAAGGGAGGTAGCTCTTTTGTGTTATCTCTTTTTTATTTTGTTTCTTTGAATTGTAGTTTTACGATTGCGTTATAATATGGCTTTCCTGCATCTCCTAATGATTTTAAATAGGACTTAACATCTTTGATTAACTGGATTATATTTGTTTCGTTTTTATACAAAATATTATTTCTGTTTGCTCTTGCAGTGATTAAGGCATTACCTGCAGAATTTACGGCTTGGCTTAACGTAACAAGAGTTGAATGTAAGGCTTGTAAACTTGTAATTTGTATTTCTGTTTCGTTGGGTGCGTATTCTGAATGTGATGCTAATTGAGTTGTGTAGGCATCTAAATTAGCAATACGGCTGTCATAACTCATTTGAGAGGTTGAAATACCGTCTGTTTCTGTGGTTTCTGGGTTTACCGATTTTGGTTTTTGGTCGCCACGAATTTTTTTAGCTTGATTGGCTATGTTTTCTTTGTCTGTGGTTGAAATGTCTAATGATTTTGCAAAGTTTGAAGATTTTGTCATTAGTTTTCCCAATGGTGCAATTGCAACTTCACGAGCTGAAACCGCATTTTTATAAATTGGTTTCTTATTGTTTAATTCTGATATTACAGTTTGCAATGATGTACGAATAGGGTCGAGGTTTACTAACTGTATTTTTGCATTTGATGGATTGTAAAGCGTACCCATTTCTTCTAAAATTTGGTAAGCGGAGCTAAAGTTTGCCACATTTTTATTGTGACCTGTTTCTAACGTTGAAGCCATAATATTAAATATTTAATTATTGATAATCACAAATATATAAAAAAGTTTTATTTAAAATCTAAATTCCATTTTCAATAAAACATATCTTGGCAATAATTTATATTCAGTTGATGAAATTGCTATGTCGCTTACTGTATATTCTTTAAATATTTCTGTGTTAAATAGATTTTGTCCTGTAAGTGTGAATGATAATTTATTATTTTTAATATTATATTTTGCTTCAAAATCGGTAAAGTAATATTTATTACTGTTTTTATCCAAATTTCCAAAATAATATCGTTCTGATTGTATTGTGAAAAATAGTTTTTTGTTGAAAGTAAAAAACAAATCTAAAAAAGATATATTGTTCATACTTTTATTAGAAAAAGAAGTAGTTGAAATATTATTTTGAGTCCAATTTGTGCCTATATGATAATTGAAAACTCCTTTTAAAACAGAACGAAGTTCTGCACCGTAATTGTATGTTGTTGCTTCTACATTTCTTAAATCATTGCTATTGACTATATTTTTAAAATTAGTTTTGGACAAACTTAAATTTATTTTTAAGTTTGAATATATTGCTTTAAAAAAATAATCTGTATTTCCTCCTAAACTGAATGTTGATTTGTCTTTTACTTTTATTTTTTCGGATTGCAAAAAATTAGCTTTTACAATTTTATTTGTTGAGTAAAAATCGTGATTTTTAAGATAAAAGCAAAATATGTTTGCGAAAAATTTACTTTCCCAATTTCCTAAAGAATAATTTAAAAATGATTTACTTGCGTGTAATAAATCGAAATTGCCAGACCCTTTTTCAAAATTTCGATTGCTTGTCAGTATGTAATTGCTGTAAACATCTAAAATATCGGTGTTTGTTGTGTTATATGAATATGAGGTATTTATTTTATTAGTTTCATTTATTTGCCAATTTAATAATAATTTAGGATTGATAAAAAATGATGATTGATTTTTCGTTTCTAAATTTGTTTTAACAGAATTAAATAATTTGTAAATATCTAGATTACTAATTAAGAAAAAATCACCTTTTTTATAGAGGTAACTTGGTTTTATGTAAAAATTACCTGTTTCATATTTAATATCATTTTTGTATTCGGGATAAATAAAATCATCAATATTATTTTTTAATATCGAGTTACTTACTTAGGAGCTACAATTAATTTCCATCCTACCCATTCGTGATTTATCATTCTTTTTATTAGATTATCAAAAATTGTTTCTTTATATATTGATCTATTTAATCGATAAAAATATTCGTTTAAATATTTTTGTAAATGATGTTTACTAACGTGAGTTTGTATTGTTCGTAATCCAGATTTTAGTTGTTGAATGATGTTGTTAATTTGTTTGAAATTTACCGTAGGTTGGCTTATTTCTTGTTTTAA
>NZ_MUGT01000102.1 GCF_002217205.1 Flavobacterium branchiophilum NBRC 15030 = ATCC 35035
CTATAATCCAAAGCCCCAGTTTCGCCATTGGCTTTTCGATATACCATAAAACCTCCCCCGCCAATATTGCCTGCCTGCGGATAGGCCACGGCAAGAGCCAACTCGGTTGCTACCATAGCATCAAAGGCATTGCCGCCTTGTTGCATGATTTGGACTCCAATTTTGGAGGCTTCTTCTCGGGCAGCAACTACCATTGCTTTTGACGTTTGTAGCCCTTTTTGAGCATATACAGCTTTACTTACAAATAATAAAACTATTATGATTTTTGAAATTCTAGACATAGTAAATTTAATTTTTCATTAGAAAATGATTGCAAATTTATAAAAAATTCAAAAAATTCAGTTTCAAATTCGTTATAATATTTTTTTAACACTGCAATTGCAGCACTCATATTGGATTGGTTTTGCATTCGTTTGTCCATTTGAACTAAAATTTGATGCAAACCTTCGAGTGATTGGTAACTTTCGAGCCAGTTTTGAACTTTCATATAGGGCAACAAATGTTTTGTTTTATCATTCAAAAAATCCCAATGTGTATAGAGCGATTGATAGAAATTTTGTACATAATCGCTGAGTTTTTCATCGGAAAATTGCGACCAATTTTTTGCCAAAAAATGATCGTAAAATATATCGACAATAATGCCCGAATAATGCCCAAAGTCTTGATGCAGTCGGTGTTTGCTTTGTCTAAACACGGGGTGAGCATCTGTATAAGTATCTATGGCTCTGTGCAATACAATCCCAATTTGTATGTCTTTTGGATAGGTTTCAAAATGTTTGCCACGAATGCCATCGGCCATAAAATTGCCAATTTTAATCAAATCGTTGTTGTTTGATAAATAAATATGAGCCAAAAAATTCATAGTCTGCTTGTTTGTATCAAATATATCGGTTTTTTGTTTACCAAACACATTTTTATTGACTTGATTTTTAATTTTGATACTGTCCTACAAAAAAATATAATGTATAAAAAAAGACTTTTGCAAAACAAGCAAAAGTCTTTTTAAATTATTCATTGTTAAGGATGGCTACATAAATCAGCCCAATTGTACTATATTATTTTGGGCGTTCCCCAAGGGTCGGGCTATCCGTTGCAATCAATGTTCATTGAACTCCAAAAGAAATATCATATTGTGAAATAATCTTTTTTGATTACCACATTCAGAAACTATATTCGTACAAGACAACACCCCTTTTGGGGGCTGGGGGGCTTCTAAAGGATTTTCACTACTATCCCTAACGCAACATCTGCAAATAATGGTATGCTACCTTAAATATTAAAATTTGTAGCTCAATCTTACAAATACAAATCGGCCATTTTGACCAAATTGCGACACGTTTCTTGAATAAGCAAATTGATTGTTGTTAGACAAATCGATAGTTGCAGGAGCGTTTGTATAAACAATATTTCCGCCAGATAACGAAGGTTTAATGGCTTTTTGAGTTGTTAAATTCAAATCTGGATAAATGTCTAATAAGTTATTGGCTCCCAAAACAATTTTAGCTTGTTTGGTTACATTGTATCCAACAGAAAAATCAGTAATAATTCTGGCACCCCAAATAGGATGTTCGGTTTCCACTACCTGACCATTGATGATGGCACCATCAATTTTGCCATCGCCATTAACGTCGGCAGTATTTGGATCTGTAACTTGTCCAAAATATACGTTTCTTAAAAAGAAATCAAATTGATGAACAGTCATGGTGTTCGTTAAATTGGCTTTAACTCTTGGAACGGCTTCTTCCAAATATACTCTACTTGATTCAGAATAATAACGGTTGATTTGTCCATTTGCTTCCAAAATTGACGAAGCATGAATATCTCCAATTCGGTTTGTTTTTGAAAAAGTGGCGGCCAAATCTGATTTCAATGTTAAATCGCCAAAATGAGCTTTGTGGCTCAAAACTACATCAATTCCTTTAGTTTGAGTATCGATACCATTGGCAAAAAAAGTTGCAGCGGTAGCATTGGCACTGTCAAACAAAGCGTTCAAAGTAGCTGCTGGGGTTCCTGCCGCTGGGGTTCCGCCAGGTCGAGAAAATTGGTCTGTTAGCACTACTCTGTCTTTGATTTTAACATAATAAGCATCGGCAGAAAGGGTGATGTTTACCGAAGGTATTTTGGCCGTAAAACCTAAACTAGCACTTTGAGACTCTTCTTGTTTCAATTTTGGAATCCCTAAAAGTTGTGCGGCTTGCGAATCGTTTGCAAAAGTCCCTACTTCAAATGGTACACCTCCAACAAATTGAGTTGCAGTTGAATTAAAGTAAATTTGATGTAACGATGGTGCTCTGAATCCAGTAGATACAGCCCCTCTTAAATTGATTTTGTCTGTAATTTTGTATCTTGAAGCTACTTTAAAATTGGTAGTGTTTCCAAAATCCGAATAATTTTCATATCGAACTGCTGCATCTACCATCCATTTGTCGGTAACATCATATTCTAAATCGGTATAAAATGCATAGCTGTTTCTACCTTTGTCCACTGCATTTGCTGGTTTGTAACCTGGAAATACTTGTGAACCGCCTGGACGTAATCCATTATATGCTCCAGTAATAATAATTGCACCCGTAATTGGATCTGTTCTAGTAGAGGCATTATGAACGCCGCCAGCAGAAGCATCTAAATTTCCATTATAAAAATCTGAAACTTGAAGATTTGCAGGAGTTGTCCCCGTTACAATACCACCATTGATATCGTATTTGTTATACGAATCTGGTTCTCCTGCAATGATTTTGAAATTTTCTACTCGATATTCGGCACCAAAAGCCACATTCAAAGCACCCAATTTTCGGTTTACATCAAAATTTGAGGTATTTTGAAAAAATCGCAAACCACCCGCATTGAAACTGGTTTTAGAATTTTCTCTTAATGTTGAATTTACCGTATTTTCGATACTGTATCCAAAGTAGTTCATCCCAGAGGTATTACTCAAATCAAAGTTCCATTTGTCAAAAATTTTACCTCTCAAACCTCCTGCAATAGATCCATCGTGAATAGTCGAGTGTATTTCTGGCAAAAACCCATCCAAATACAAGCCTGTATAAGAACGGCTTTGATTTGGTTTTCTATAAAATCCCGCAGATTCTCCATCTCTAAAGCTGGCACCACCAAAGGTGTAAAGCTCTAATTTATCTGTTAAAGGATAAGCTGCGTTCAAAAAATATTGAGCACTTTGCAAAGAAGATTGCCCTACTCTCATATTAAAATCTTTTCTTTCTTTGCCTCTATAAGCTAATTCGCCAGCAGTAGCATCAAAATTTAAAGCTTTTTGCAAATCTAAAATAGTATTGGCACCCGCAATTGCGGCTTGTTGTGTAGGCGTAAAATAGGCAACTTGTGGAGCATAAGTATGAATAGCACTAATAATTTGAGCGGTATTTGGAGTATTGTTGATGTTTCCAAACAAGCTGTTGATATTAAAACCATTTTGAGCTGCTCTAAATTCTACTGCATTATAGGCATCGTAAATCGTATTATTCTCATTATTAGCTCGACTTGTAGCGTCTCTTAACTGAAAACTAGCCGTCATGTTGATAAATCCTTTTTCTTTGCCTAAACGGGATCCCCAGTTCATATCCAATTGGTAATTGTTTCCATCGTGTCCGCCACGGTGGTCATTGGCATTTTTGGAATAATTACTACCCGCAAACATGGCAATATCAAATTTGTTGGTGTTTTTTTTCAAGTTCAAGTTAATAACTCCCGCAATAGCGTCTGAACCATATTGAGCAGAAGCACCATCTCTTAACACTTCGATTTTTTCGATGGCAAAAGCTGGAATGGCATTCAAGTCGGTACCCACAGCCCCTCTACCTGGAGTTCCATTGATATTAACTAATGAAGACGTATGACGTCGTTTTCCATTGATTAAAACTAAAACTTGATCGGGCCCTAAACCTCTTAATTGTGCAGGGTCTATGTGGTCGGTTCCATCGGCTACAGTTTGAGTGTTTGATGTAAATGATGGGGCTACCATGTTCATGATTTGGTTCAAATTGACTTGTGGCCCCTGAGAGGCAATGTCTTTCATCCCAATTACATCAATAGGCACGGCCGATTCTGTTACAGTACGGGCAGGGCTTCTAGAACCTAAAACTACAACATCTTGCAAAACTCCCGAATTTTTTAGGGTTACGTTTTGTGTGGCTCCTGTAACTTTAATTAGGATAGTTTCTAGCCCAACATAAGACATTTTTAATTCATCGCCCACTTTGGCCATTATGACATATTTCCCATCTAAATCGGTTGTAGTGCCTTTTGTAGTGCCTTTTACTGCCACAGAAACTCCAATTAAAGGAGTGTTTGACTCATCTGACACTACACCACTTACTTTAATTTCCTGAGCAAAATTGATTGCAGTAAAAAGTAAAGTAATAAGTAAAATCATTTTCTTCATTTTATTTTTGTTTAAAATTAGTTTACAAAATTACACAAATAATTCTATAATTAAAAAATATATTTACTGATACTTTTTTTTTAAATAAAATCACTTAAAAAAGAATTATCTTTGCAATTTAAACATTTGGATTGCAATATGTTAAATATTTTAACACCTTTATAAACAAAACATCAATTTTGGATATTTCCAATACCTACACCCTACTCAAACTTCCAATCTTTAATTTGCTGTGGGGTTTGAAATATCCAAGCTATGAAACGGCTGTTTTTTTGGCCTTGGGCCATGGAAATGGTGTGGTGTTGGGCAACATTCACGCGGTTTAGGGTGTTGTAGATGGTTTTTAGATGGACTTTTTTAGACACTAAAGTAGTAAACCACAAGCATTGCATAGGGTATTTGGCACTTTCATAAATCATTTGATTGATAAAAGTTAGCTCGCCACCTTCGCACCAAAGTTCGTTTTGATTGCCGCTAAAATTCTGACCTTTTGCTGTATTCAAATGGGTAGTTTTACGGTTGTTGTGTTGCAGCACCTCGTCTTCTGAACTGTGAAAAGGTGGATTACAAATACTAAACGTAAACTTATCCTCGGGCAAAATAATGTTTTTGAAAATATATTTTATATTAGTTTGCAATTGAAGGCTAATATAATCAACTAAATTGGGATTTTTAGAAATAATCCGTTTGCAATTTTGTAAGGCTTCTTCGTTAATATCGGTGCCAACGAAGCTCCATTGGTACAAATGATGTCCTAAAATTGGGTATATACAATTGGCACCAATGCCAATATCGAGCCCCAAAACACCATCGCCAGTGGGAATGGTGCCTCCACAATGCTGGGCTAAAAAATCGGCCAAATGATGGATATAATCTGCCCGTCCAGGTATGGGAGGACACAAATTGAATGGGGGTATGTCCCAGTATTGCAAATCATAATAGGTAATTAGTAACGATTGATTCAAACACTTTACGGCCTCTGGATTGGCAAAATCGATGGTTTTGGTATTGAATTCATTGACAAACACAAATTTTTTGAGCATTGGGCATTGAGACATAAGCAACTCAAAATCATATCCGTCTCGGTGTTTATTTCGTGGATGCATGGGTACTTTGTCTGTCGTATTTTTAGATTTCATGGATTCCTTATTGTATTACAACTATTGCATTTTGATTTTTTTATGTAACAAAAAAACAAATGTAATGATGTTGTTTTCATTTTCAAAACTAAAGCAAAGATAATCAAATACTTGTAAAATTACTATGGCAATGTTGTTTTATTTGTACTGTTTTTTATAAATTGAAATAATTGAAAAATAAATCTCTTTTATTTTTAATTATTATCTACATATATAATATTTTTTTTAGATATTTATATTTAAAATTAATAAAAAAACTAATTTATATCAAGTGTATTTTATGTTAATTAAACTCCAATAATAAGCTAGACTTCGTTATAAAACTTCAAAATCCAAAGGCAAAGTACTTCATAAACCCCATAAAAAAATAAAAATAAGTGCACACAGACGTTTAAAGAATATAGCATCAATTAAAATTATAACATTTTAGAAAGGAAGTAAGTGCTTGTTATTGAAATATTTTTAGATTGTAAAAAAATTCTATTGCTTGATTTGGGTTATATTAGAATAATAAATTTTTAATAAAAAAATAGAATTAAGTTTGTATCTTTGACATCTTAAAAAAAATATAATGACTCCTTCCATTTTTAATCAAGCGGACAACCAAAAAATGATTGAACGTATCCAACAATTGTCATCAAATAGTGGGGCATTGTGGGGCAAAATGACTGTTAATCAAATGTTTAAACATTGTGCTGCGGCTATTGATGTTGCTTTGGGCAATAAGGATTTGAAAATTAATTTTGTTTTGAGAATTTTAGGTTCGATGATGAGAAAAATAGTTTTAAATGCTCCAGAATTTAAAAAAAATGTAGCAACAGCCAAAGAATTTGTGTTTACAGGCCAATATGACTTTGATGCCTCTAAGCAAGAATTGATAGAGAAATTCCAACAGTTTGCTATCAAAGGGCCGCATGCCATAAAAGATTTGCAACATCCGTTTTGGGGCAACATGACTTATGACGAATGGGATGTTTTGATGTGGAAACATTTGAACCATCATTTGACACAATTTGGTGTTTAAATATTGTATCCGAATGTTGTTAGTTAGATATTTTGCGTTAGGGATAGGAGTGGAAATCCTTTTTTGAGGCTTTTTCTGCCTCAAAAAAGATTGTAACGGATAGCCCGACCCTTGGGGAACGCCCAAAAACAAACTTCTTTAATTGGTTGTTTTAAATAGCTCAAATCAGATCATAATTAATTAAGAAAATAAATTAAATATTATAATTTTTATAATAAAATGCGTATAGATATTATAACATTACTGCCCGAATTATTAAGGAGTCCTTTTGAGGCCTCTATCATGAAACGAGCCATAGACAAAGGTTTGGTAACGGTTCATATTCATAATTTGAGAGACTACACGAGTAATAAACAAAAAAGTGTAGATGATTATCCTTATGGTGGTGGGGCTGGCATGGTAATGATGATTCAGCCCATTGATGCATGTATTTCGCAATTGAAATCGGAAAGGCAATATGATGAAATCATTTATATGTCGCCCGATGGCGAAACTTTACACCAACAAATGGCCAATTCAATGTCGATGTATGACAACATCATCATTTTGTGTGGGCATTACAAAGGAGTGGATCAGCGGGTTAGAGACCAATTTATAACCAAAGAAATTTCTATTGGCGATTATGTATTGTCTGGCGGCGAACTAGGAGCATTAGTACTTTCTGACGCTTTAATTCGGTTGATACCTGGTGTTTTGAGCGATGAAACATCGGCACTAACGGATTCGTTTCAAGACAATTTACTCTCGGCACCCATTTATACCCGCCCAGCCGATTACAAAGGATGGAAAGTTCCAGAGGTGTTGTTGAGCGGTCATTTTGCAAAAATAGACCAATGGCGAGAAGACATGGCATACCAACATACCTTACAAAGACGACCTGATTTATTAGACAAATAAACTTATTTTTTTAAAATATTTTACAATAATTATAAATGAAAGCAATATTAATAAGAGAAATTAAATCTTTTTTTGGTTCTCCCATTGGCTATTTGGTCATAGCCTTATTCTTGATTATCAACGGGTTGATGTTATGGGTTTTTGAAGGACAATACAATATATTGAATAGTGGTTTTGCAGACTTAGGTCCATTTTTTACATTGGCCCCTTGGATTTTGATCTTTTTGATACCAGCCGTAACCATGAAAAGTTTTTCTGATGAAATAAAAATGGGTACGCTCGAATTGTTACTTACAAAACCATTGAGTGTGTGGCAAATTGTATCTGGCAAGTTTTTAGCTGCGGTTTTGTTGATACTTATGGCACTTATTCCTACTTTGTTATATGTATATGTAGTTTACTTAATGGGACAAACAGAAGGAAATTTAGATCTTGGCAGTACTTTTGGTTCTTATTTTGGTCTCATGTTTTTAATAGCCGCTTATGCCTCCATTGGAATTTTTTCATCTACTCTTACTGAAAATCAAATAGTTGCATTTATTATTTCGGTATTTTTGTGTTTTGTATTGTTCTATGGATTTCAAGGTATAGCTTCCTACATTCCCTATATTGAATCTTTTATAGTAGCATTGGGCATGGAAGCACATTTTAAAAGTATTGGACGTGGCGTTATTGATTCTCGAGACGTATTATATTTTGTAAGTATTACCTATCTGTTTTTATTTTTTAGTGTAAATCAATTAAAAAACAGTCATCATTAAACAAAATTTATCATCAATTATATTTATTAATTATACATTGTAATGAAAAATAAAAATTTTCAAAAAGTAGCATTTACCTTACTGATCGTATTGATTGTCAATTTGTTAGGATACCAATTTTTTCATCGTTTTGACATGACTCAAGACCAACGCTATACCCTATCCAAAACTTCGATGCAAATCATTCAGCAAGTACAAGAACCCTTGTATATAGATGTATATTTAGAAGGTGATTTTCCTGGCGAATTTAAAAAATTGCAAACAGAAACCCAGCAACTACTCGAAGAGTTCAAAGCTTATAATTCCAACATTATTTTTCAGTTTATAAATCCATTAGATGCTGAAAATCAGGGGATGGGCAAGGCCAAAGAATTATTTGGCAAAGGGCTTACTCCCATTAGCATAACCGTGGACGACAAAGGAAAACAATCGCAAGAAATGGTTTTTCCGTGGGCAATAGCACGATATAAAAACAAAGAAATAAAAATTCCTTTGTTAAAAAACACGATGACGCAATCAACTGAAGAAAAAATTGTAAGTTCTGTTCAACATCTTGAATATGCTTTTGCAAATGGCATCAACACCATTTCTAAAGACAAAGAAAAAAAAATAGCCATTATAAAAGGAAATGGCGAATTGGACGATGTATATATAGCCGATTTTATCAAAGAGGTTCGAAACAATTATTACATTGGCCCGTTTACTTTGGATTCTGTTGCCAAAAAACCCCAAGAAAGTTTAGCCTATCTAAAAAAATATGATTTGGCAATTGTAGCCAAACCCGAAGAAGCTTTTTCTGACGAAGAAAAACAAGTTTTAGATCAATTTATATTAAATGGAGGAAAAGCCATTTTCCTTATCGACCAAGTAAAAGCCGAAATGCAAGCCCTAACTGAAAACGGTAGCACCTTTGCTTTTCCAAACGATTTAGGACTTTCGGAACTTTTTTTCAAATATGGCATCAGAATTCAACCCGTACTCCTCAAAGACGAACAAAGTATTCCAATCAAACTAGCAACAGGAACAGCCGGAAGTGGCACACAGTTTCAAGAATATTTATGGAAACTGTCGCCTTACATTTATCCAGAAACCAACCATCCTATTGTAAAAAATATGGAAGGAATTAAATTTGAATTTGCAAATCCCATCGAAATTTTAAAAAATAATTTACAAAAAACCATCTTACTCCGCTCCTCCCCCTACTCTACCGCTATTGGTACACCAACAGAAATAAACCTCAAAATGGTAGAAGAACAAACCGATATGAGAGCGTATTTAAACAAAGGATCGCTGCCAGTAGCTGTATTAATTGAAGGTACTTTTCAATCGGTTTTTGAAAACCGAGTGTTGCCCTTTGACGACAAAACGTTTATTGCCAAAAGCAACAAAACATCCAAAATCATTGTGATTGCAGATGGCGACGTTATCAAAAATCAATTGGACAAAGACGGCATGCCACTCGAACTGGGGTTTGACAAATGGACCAACAAATTGTATGGCAATAAAGAACTGATGATGAATACCGTAAACTACATCCTAGACGACAACGGACTCATCAATATCCGTAGCAAAGAAGTTCATTTGCCATTATTAGACAAAGAAAAAGTTTACAGCAATTATACCAGCCTACAAGTTCTAATTCTAGGATTGCCATTGCTTATTTTAGCCCTATTTGGGCTGTTATTCAGCTATTTACGAAAAAGGCAATATGCAAAATAAAAGACTTGAAAAAAAATGTTTTTTTATTCAAACAATTAAGATATATTTGTACGCTCAAAAAGAAAATAACAAAATCAAAGTCAAAGCCAAAAATGATTTTGGATTAAAATAAAAAAAAATGAAATTTATTGTATCAAGTTCGTATTTATTAAAACAATTGCAAGTATTAGGTAGTGTCATCAACAGCAGCAATACCTTGCCAATTTTAGATAACTTTTTGTTTGAAATAGAAGCCAACAAACTAACCGTTTCGTCTTCGGATTTAGAAACAAAAATGTCGGCCACATTACAAATAGATTCTGACAGCCAAGGCAGCGTAGCAGTACCCGCAAAATTATTGCTCGAAATCCTTAAAACTTTTCCAGAACAGCCGCTAACTTTTTCTGTACAAGACAACAACACCATCGAGTTGAGCTCAAACAACGGTAATTACTCCGTAGCCTATTTGCCTGGCGAAGAGTACCCAAAATCTGTTGTGCTCGAGGATCCTTCCATTACGCTTGTTCCCTCGCATGTACTGTCAACAGCAGTTAGCAAAACCATTTTTGCAGCTGGAAACGATGATTTAAGACCTGTAATGTCGGGCGTTTTCTTTCAATTTTCGCCAGAAGGCCTTACATTTGTAGCTACAGATGCTCACAAATTAGTAAAATATGCCCGCCAAGACGTAAAAGCAACCGAAGTGGCCGATTTTATCATGCCAAAAAAACCACTCAACATCCTCAAAAACAATTTAGGAGCCATAGACACCGAAGTAAAAATTGAGTATAACAAATCCAATGCCACCTTCTCGTTTGATAATTACGTGTTGACTTGTAGATTAATCGATGGAAAATATCCTAATTACGAAACCGTAATTCCAAAAGAAAATCCAAACAAATTAATGATTGATAGATCTTTATTTTTAAGCTCTGTACGTCGTGTGTCAATATTTTCAAACAAAACTACACACCAAATCAAACTCAAAATTGCAGGATCTGAATTAAATATTTCTGCCGAAGATATTGATTATTCAAATAAAGCCGAAGAAAGATTAACTTGCGACTACCAAGGCGAAGACATGCAAATTGGTTTCAACTCAAGGTTCCTACTCGAAATGCTAAATAGCTTACAATCCGACATGATTTTGTTAGAAATGTCTTTACCAAACCGTGCCGGAATTTTAACACCCGTAGATGGTTTAGAAGATGGCGAAGCCGTAACCATGCTCGTAATGCCTGTTATGATCAACAGTTAGTAGCTCATTTTTTACATATAAATAAAAAGACTATCGTTCCGCAACAGATAGTCTTTTTTTTTGTAGCACTACACCATCCTTTCAAACAACACTTGTCCCGCTATCCATTACAATCTTTTGTTTTTTTTCGTTTTCAAAACAAACCATCTTATCACCACAAAATTTCGTTATTTTAAGTGGCTTTTTTCTCAAAAAAACAAAAGGATTTCCATTACTATCGGGGCTATTCAACAAAAAACCTGCTTTCAAATAACTTTTCAAAAAAAAAGAACAGACTTACAACCAATTTTAAACTGAATTAAAATTTAATTACTTAATTTTGCAGATAGTACTCTTAAAAATAAGGAAATCAATAAGTAATTTATTTTTCAATAAAAGGAAGTACTTGTTGTAATCAATTAAAATATTTTTTTCATCAATATATAAAACCATGGAAATCAATTTGATAAGCGATACGGTAACAAAACCAACGCCCGAAATGCTGCAATATATGTTTGAAGCACAAGTGGGCGACGATGTGTACAAACAAGACCCAACTGTTATCGAACTCGAAAATCGAATTGCCAAAATGTTTGGAATGGAAGCGGGTCTTTTTTTTCCATCAGGCACCATGGCCAACCAAACAGCCATCAAATTGCACACCCAACCAGGCGAACAACTCATTGCCGACAAATGGGCACATGTATATCATTATGAAGGCGGTGGAGTAGCCTTCAATAGCGGTGTATCTTGTTGTTTGCTAGACGGTAACCGAGGGATGATTACCGCCAATCAAGTAGAAAATGCCATCAACGACCCAGAGTTTTACCACAGCCCACTCACCAGTTTAGTTTGTGTAGAAAACACAACAAACAAAGGAGGAGGTGCCTGCTACGAACTAGAAAATTTAATCGAAATAAGCAAAGTTTGCAAAAAAAATCAATTGAAATTTCATTTAGACGGAGCCCGAATTTGGAATGCATTAATAGCCAAAAAACAAAACCCTAAAGACTTTGGCAAAATATTTGATACCATCTCTGTTTGTTTGTCAAAAGGGTTGGGAGCTCCCGTAGGGTCTGTGCTATTAAGCGACCAAAAAAGCATTAAAAAAGCCTTACGTATAAGAAAAATTTTAGGCGGCGGTATGCGACAAGTAGGCTATTTAGCTGCTGCGGGCATATATGCCTTAGACCACCATGTAGCCCGATTAGAAAACGACCATCGTCGTGCCAAAGAAATTGCCAACGTTTTAGAAAAATTAGTTTGGATTGACAAAGTAGAGCCTGTTGAAACAAATATCCTTATTTTTTCTGTAAAACCAGCCATAAACGAACAAATCGTAATAGAAAAATTAAAACAAAAAAACATACTCATAAGTGCCATGGGAAGCGGCAAACTAAGAATGGTTACCCATTTGGATTACAGAGAGGTTATGCATTCTTATGTATTAGAAACCTTAAAAAAATTATAATTTTTTAAGTTTTTTATTCAATATTTTTAATAAATCTTGCAGGAACACCGCCCACAATGGTATTTGAAGCTACATTTTTAGTTACCACACTTCCAGCTGCTACAATAGCATTTTGGCCCACAGTAACTCCTGGCAAAAGGATGGAACCAGCTCCAATCCAAGCCTTTTTTTGAATAGTTATACTACTCAATATCAACGACTTACGTTCTTCTGGAGCGGTAGGATGGTTTTCGGTTATCAAATTTACTTTTGGCCCAATAAGCACATCGTCTTCAATGGTAATACCTCCTAAATCCAAAAAACTACAACCATGATTGATAAAAACTCGTTTCCCAATTCGGGTATGTTTCCCAAAATTTGTATCAAAAGGCGTAAATATTGTGGTAGATTGGTCTATTTCATATCCAAAAATAGAACTCAATACCTGCCGAGCCTCATCGATCGTTTGGGTATTTTGCAAAATAACTGATAGTTTTTTGGTATCAGCTACCATTTCCCAAACTTTAACCCATTCCGGATCAGTACTACTAATAGTACCACCAGTCAACATCCGATTAAAAATATCATGTGAATTGGTCATTTTTTTTTAATATTTAGTTTGTGTTTAATTTTTTTAATTTTATAATATTTATCTTTCAATATTTTCAATATTTCAATCTTTCAATCCTTTCAATTTTTCAATCCTTTTCAATCTTTCAATATTTCAATCTTTCAATCCTTTCAATTTTTCAATTTTTCAATTTTTCAATTTTTCAATCCTTCAATCTTTCAATCCTTCAATTTTTCAATCCTTTTCAATCTTTCAATTTTTCAATCTTTCAATCTTTCAATTTTTCAATTTTTCAATCTTTCAATTTTTCAATCCTTCAATC
>NZ_MUGT01000103.1 GCF_002217205.1 Flavobacterium branchiophilum NBRC 15030 = ATCC 35035
TGCGTAACGTGAGTTATTAACTTGGTGGGTTAATCAAGAAAATGCTAGTATAATCCCTTTTTTTATTAAATAAAATAGATGAAAAAAGGGGTTTATATTCTAGTTGTTCCACTACCCTATTATTTTGAAACTTTAGACAATGTAAAAGTAAATTCAGATCCCTTTCCTAATTCACTTTCTACATTGATTTTCTCATTATGGGCTTCAATAATATGTTTTACAATAGAGAGTCCAAGTCCAGAACCTCCTTCTGCTCGAGAGCCACTTTTGTCAACTCTAAAAAAACGTTCAAAAACACGTGATATATTTTGCTTGGAAATCCCTTCACCATTATCTGTAATTTTAATGATGATTTTATCATTTGTCAAATGTTCGATAGCAATTTCAGTAGTTCCTCTAGGTTTTCCATATTTGATAGAATTCATTACCAAATTGGTTAATACCTGTTGTATTTTTCCTTTATCGGCTACCACTTTTATATCTTTAAAATATTTTTTATCAAACATCAATATAATGTCTTTTTCAGATGCTTTCATTTCGAGCAAATCAAATACATTCTGAATGAGTTTTACAATATTAAATTCTGACAAATCCAAATTCATTTCTCCGTTTTCCAACTTGGTTATCATGTCTAAATCTTGCACAATATGGATGAGCCTTTCTACTCCAATTTCGGCTCTTTCCAAATATTTTTTACGGATTTGTTTGTCGTTCATTGCACCGTCTAGTAAGGTGGCAAGGTAGCCCTGAACCGTAAAAAGCGGGGTTTTGAGTTCATGAGACACATTGCCCAAAAACTCTCTTCGATAAGCCTCCCTTACTTTGAACATTTCGATTTCGATTTTTTTATCGGTTGCAAACTTTTTTACTTCGCGGGTTAGTGTGGCCATATCAGTTGTTATGGGTTGCGACTGCCATTCCGAGCGGTCTAGGATAGACACGTCGTCATATATTTTTTTCACTCTTTTGTAAATAAATCGTTCCACACGATATTGGATTACAAAAAATGAGAAAAAACCTAAGCCAATTGAAAAAATAAAAAAGAACGGGTAAGAAAAAGTAAAAAAATAATGGGTTAAAATACAAACCCATATAGAGGCAAACAGCGTAATATAAAAAGCTGATTTTAGGGCAAATTGATACGATTTTTTAAAATGAAGTGTCATTATAATTCTAATTTATACCCCACCCCTTTGATGGTTTTAAATAAATTTTCATCGATTTTTTCACGAAGTTTTCTAATGTGTACATCAATAGTTCGGCCTCCAACAATTACTTCGCTCCCCCAAACTTTGTCTAAAATTTCGTCGCGTTTGAAAACTTTTCCAGGCTTTGAGGCCAACAAATAGAACAATTCAAACTCTTTTCGAGGCAGTACAATTTCTACACCATCTTTGATAATTTTATATTCCTCTCGATTTATTTCAATACCGCCCACATTGATATTTTCTGTTACTTTTACCTCATCGGTTTTAAATCGTCTTAAAAGTGCTTTTACTTTACTAACCAATAGTTTGGGTTTGATGGGTTTTGTGATATAATCGTCGGCACCGGCATCAAAACCAGCCACTTGAGAATAATCTTCGCTACGAGCCGTTAAAAAAGCAATTACAATATTGCTCAACTCTGGTATTTTTCTGATGTGTTCACAGGCTTCCATACCATCCATTTCAGGCATCATTACATCCATAATAATCAAATGAGGGGTAACTTTCTTGGCCATTTGCACTGCTTCCCTACCATTTGTAGCTGTTATTATTTGGTAACCTTCTTGCGACAAATTGTAACCAACTATTTCTAAAATATCTGGTTCGTCATCTACTAAAAGTATCTTGAGGTCTTTCTTTTTCATTATCAATAGTTTACAAAAAAAACAAAATTTCACACGTCTTTTTTCGATGGTAAATATAAGAAGAAATACGTAAAAAAGACCGCTCTTAACCATAAATTAATATTGCAAACAATTTGTTAATATGGTACTCGAAGGCCTCAAACGCAGGAATTTAAAAAAAATTGTTAAAAAAAGATTTTATTTGGCATTATTATTGAAAATATTTTATATCTTTGTTGTACCCAAATAACACAATATCATGAAAAAGCAACACACAGTATTAATCGTCCTTTTGATTGGGCTCTTTTCTTGGAGTATGAACGCCCAAGACATGAAGTCTTCTCGAAATTCTGACACACCTATCGAAGGATTGAGCTTTTATCCAAACCCTGCTAGTAATGGTAAAATTTACATCAGTTCAAAATCTGGAGCCGATAAAGAAATTACTATTTTTGATGTTCTTGGCAAAGTTGTACTTCAAACCGAATTGACTGCTAGAGAGTTAAACATCTCTAACTTAAACCCTGGTGTTTATATAATTCAATTCAAAGAAGGCGATGCAACAGCCACCCGAAAACTAATTGTTAGATAATTATTTAATATTTTAAGAAAAAAAGCCAATAGAAATATTGGCTTTTTTTGTGTATATTATATTATTAAATAAAACTAAATTCCTTGGTGTGATGCTCACAAAAATTCTTTATTAAAAAATAAAGGTACATATTTTGTATAATACAAAAATAGGTTATTTTTACAAAAAATAAACACTACTATTATGGGAATATTTGATAAATTAAGAAACGAGTTTATAGACATTATAGAATGTATTGATCAAGGAAGTCAAACTATTGTATGGCGGTTTGAACGATATCAAAATGAAATAAAAAATGATGCCAAACTCATCGTTCGAGAAGGCCAACAAGCTGTATTTATTAACGAGGGTACAATTGCCGATGTTTTTTTGCCGGGCACATATACACTAAACACCCAGAATTTACCGCTGTTAAGTACCCTACAAGGTTGGAAGTATGGATTTAACAGTCCGTTCAAAGCAGAAGTGTACTTTGTGAGTACCAGACAGTTTATTGATCAAAAATGGGGTACAAAAAATGCCATTACACTAAACGACGACCGATTTGGTATGCTCGAAATTAGGGCTTATGGCAATTATTGTTTTAGGATAACAGATGCCGGAAAGTTTATCAAAGAAATTGTTGGTACCGAAGGTGTTTTTACAACAGATGCCATTGGCGATCAACTTCGAACCACAATTGTAACCCGATTTACAGATGCCATTGGCGAAGCTAAAATTCCTGTTGAGAGTTATGCTGCCAATTTAAACGAATTATCTCAAACTATTTTTAGTTATATGCAAGATGATTTTGCAGCTTATGGCATGGAAGTGAGTCAATTTTTGTTGGAAAATGTTTCGATGCCCGACGAAATCAAAAAAGAAATTTTTGAATTGAGCCGATTGAACAAAATAGATATCACTAGATTAACGCAATATAAAACCGCACAAGCCATAGAAGCAGCTGCACAAAATCCATCGGGAGTTGCAGGAGCTGGTGTAGGTATGGGAGCAGGTTTTGCAATGGGCAATCAAATGAATCAAGCATTTAATACGGCCCAAAACCCAGTGTCGCCCCCACCTTTGCCAAGCAGTGTAGCTTACTTTGTGGCATTAAATGGACAACAAGCAGGGCCTTTTGCCGAAAGTCAGTTGTTAGACCTCATCCAAAAAGGGCAACTTAATACAGAGTCGCTTATTTGGTTTCAGGGTGCTAGTGGATGGCAAAAAGCAGGATTGGTTGCAGCCATTTCGGGATTGTTTTCACAATCACCGCCACCATTGCCAAACGTATAACTCCTAGTATTATAAAAAAATTTATGGAAATACCATCTACCAATTTAAATACTATTGGTTGTAAAAATTGTGGTGCTTCGTTACAATACAAACCCGGAACTTTTAGTTTGGTTTGTGCCTATTGTGGATCAAAAAACGATATTGCAGTAAATTATCAGCCATTAGCATTATTAGATTATGAACAATATTTGGAAGCCTCTGAAAATGATCATGTTGCAGTTCAAAAAATTATTCATTGCAACCGTTGTGGTTCTAGTACAACTACTACAAGCGATGTGCAATCAACACATTGCTTGTATTGCAACAATCCGCTTGTAGCTTCAGCCATTCAAAACGAACGGTATATAAAACCGCAATACATCCTGCCATTTGACGTAGATCAAAAAGAAATAGCAACACTTTTAACTCAATGGGTAGATGGCATGTGGTTTGCACCAGATCATTTGAAAAAAGCGGCATTGTCGCCCCAATATTTAAAGGGTATTTACCTCCCATTTTGGAGTTTCGACCTGCAATCAACCACTCAATATACTGGCGAACGTGGGGAGGAATACACTGTAACTGTTGGCTCAGACGAAAACGAACGCACAGAAGTAAGAACCAGCTGGTACTATACAGAGGGTACCGTGAGGCTTCATCATCAAGAGGTATTAACTGCCGCATCGGGCAAAGTAGCCCAACATTACATAAACCAATTAGAACCTTGGGACTTAGATGAGTTAGTGGCCACACAAGATGCTTATTTGAGTGGTTTTTTGACAGAAAAATACCAAATTAAGCTTCAAGATGGTTTGGACGCCATCATGAATACTATTGATGCCGCTATACAAGATGGTGTTTACGAAGATATTGGAGGAGACAAACAGCACATTTCGACGATGGATAAGCATTATCAGCATATTAAATTCAAGCACATATTGTTGCCTTTATATGCTTGTTCCTATCCATTTGAAGGTAAAATGTATCATTTTTATATTAATGGAAGAACAGGAGTTGTAGTAGGAGATAGACCATATAGTACAACCAAAATTGTATTGGCCATCCTTTTGGGGCTTATAATATTGTTAATTATTGTAATACTTGCACAATAATTGACATGCGTTTTATTATCAAAAAAATAACTTTAGCATTGGTCAAAGAAATATCATAATAAAAATTTAACCGTAAATTCTTATAAATTATAAAAATGAGTTTGGTATTTGGAAATATTTCAATCCATGAATCTAAAAATATATGTTGATGGATTGATGATGATTTTTTATCGTTAATGTCCTTTTTATAATACTATTTGAACCCACATACAATATCAAATTTATAAAATGACCTACAAAAACATCCGAGAAGAAGCATTGAAAAACAAAGTGGGTGGTGATTGGTTGAAAGGCTTTGACACTACTGAAATTGTAGGAAATGTCGATTTTACGGTGTTCTTAAATTAGAAAATAAAATAGTATATTTGCAAACAAACGATTTTTATACGAAATGAAAATACAAATAAATAATTTAGGAGCAATAAAAGAAGGAACTATTGACTTATCTAAAAAGTTGAATGTTTTTTGTGGTCCTAACGGAACGGGTAAAACCTATTTGGCTTATGCAATATATGGTTTATTGAAAACCCAAATTCATGTAGGTTCAAATAAAGAATTAGTGAAAAATTTAATTGATAAAAAAAAATATCTTTACGCTATAGATTTTACCGCAATAAATCAATATAGAAATCTTTTAATTACTAATTTTAAAGAAGATTTGGATAGCTTATTTGGCATTGGTGACGATTTAGCCAAACAATATTTTGCGGATACAACAATTAATTATAATGAATCAGAACAAGAGTTTGAGGATAAATTGACGGAATGTAGTTTTGAAACCTTTTTAGATATAAAAAAAATTAATTTAAAAATTTCAAAAGAAAGAAACTCAAAAGAAATAGTATTAGAAATAACTGATTATACCATTTCTAATAATGACATTGAGATGTTAGAAATATTTTTACACTCAACTATTTTATTGTTATTGTCTAAATATCCAATTAGTTCAACTTTTATATTGCCTGTTGAGCGTAATTCAATATTTACATTCAGTAAAGAATTGTCTATCAAGAAACAAGAGGCCGTTGATCATTTTCATGCCATGACAGGAAAAAATCAAATTGACCGTTTTGATTTATTATTCAAAAAAACAACAAGATACCCGCTTGCCATAAAAGACGGGTTGATGATAGCAGAAGATTTGGCAGAAACCAAAAAAAATAAAAGTCCTTTTTATGATTTAGGTATCGAAATAGAAACTGAATTATTGCACGGTAAAGTTATAATATCAAGTGATGGGGAAATTCAATTTGAACCAGAAAAAGCAAAGAAAAGATTTTTGCCAATTCACATGACGGCATCAATTATTAAATCTTTGGCAAGCTTGGTAATTTATCTAAAACATATTGCTAAAAAGAATGATTTAATTATCATTGATGAACCCGAAATAAACCTTCATCCCGACAATCAAATTATTCTAACACGATTGATTGCCCGATTAATAAATAAAGGTTTTAGATTATTAATAAGTACTCACAGTGATTATATAGTTAGAGAAATTAATAATTTAATTATGCTCTCTTCCAAAAAAGAAGAAGTTCTCAAGCTCAGAAATACTTTTGGATATAATGACGAAGAATACATTAATCAAGATGATATTGAAGTTCATTTTTTTGATTATCCAAAAAAGAAAACAGGAAATAAACAAGTGGTAATTGAAAAATTAGAAATTTTGTCTAGTGGGTTTGAAATACCAACGGTAAATAAAACCATTGAAGATCAGAATGAAATTGCTGAAGAATTGTTTTATGCTTTAGAATACGCAGGAAATGATGAGTAATTTAGAACGATTGTCAAATATTTTAGATGCTTTTTTTAAAGAGGAAACAATATCTAAATTGCAAGAGCCAAAAGAAAATATGTTCATTGAATTTATTTCAGATAACCAAAAATTTTTGAGTTTTTCTTTTGATAAACAACCATTACCAAAAAATGATTTCCAAAAGGTATTTTCCCATTTTTTAACAGAGGAACAGGAAAAGTAACGTCCTTTTGTGATTACATTATTTTTACAGAGAAAGCTGGAACTCTTTATGTTTTATTAATTGAATTGAAAGCTGGAAAAGATAATGTTAACAAACAATTGGAAGCCGGTAGATGTTTTTCAGAATATATAATTGCAACACTAAACAGAGTATATAATCTTAAAATTTCGCCTCAAATTCGCAAAATTTCAATTAGAAAAACTCATGTAACTCCAAAACCGCAACAAAGAAAAAAAGTTGAATATTTAGATAATCTACACACTTTTCGTGATTCAAAATTTTGGTTAAAAAAATATTTAGATTAATTTTTTTTTAGAAATGAAATACAAAAACATCCGAGAAGAAGAACTAAAAAACAAAGTTGGAGCCGATTGGTTCAAGGGTTTTGATACCAGCGAAATTACAATAAATAAAAACTTACAATATGAACATACTTATAGATAAAATTAGGATAAAAAACTTCAGAGTTTTAAAAGATATTGAGGTAAATTTAAAACCTATAACTATTTTGGTTGGAGCAAATAATGCTGGAAAAACAACCTTATTGCGTGCTTTAAATAGTGTTTTAGGAATTTCTCGCAATCAAATTAATCAAGATGATTTATTTATTGATAAAGATGGCAAACAAGCATCAAAAGAAATTATTATAGACATTAGAATTGTATCAATAGACGAAAATGGAAATAGGGTAAATGATTTTGATAATAAATGGTCATCAAAATTAGGTGGTACAGATAAAACTTTTGATACAAATGGTGAATTTTTTGCATTTAGAACTATTTATAATTTTGGAATTGAAGACACACCAACAACATCATTTTCCCAATTTGCAAATTGGGAAAATGAGCAATTAAGTGTAAATGAATTTAAAAGCATTAATCAAATTCGTAATAATATCAAAATGTATTTTATTGATGCACAAAGAGATATTTTAGAAGATAGCAAACAACGCACTTCTTTCTTTGGCAAGTTAGTTTCTAATCTTGATTATGGCGAAAATATAGAAAATTTAAAGTCTCAAATTGAAACTCTAAATAAATCAGCAATTGAAAATTCTGAAGTTTTAAAACACCTTAAAGAAGAACTTAAACAACTCAATCTAACCACTCAAACCAAAGGGGAAGGTGTTACATTAAATCCTTTCCCAAAGAAAATAAGCGACTTGCACAAAGGAATGAAAGTCTATTTTCAAGACAATAATTCAGATGCGTTTAGTATGGAAAACCACGGAATGGGAACTCGTAGCTGGGCATCTATTATTACCGCTGGGGCTTTTACCTCGTGGCAAACCAAACAAATTGATGAAAAAATAGAAAATGGAAAAGAAACCGATTTACTTTTTCCAATTTTTGCATTAGAAGAACCCGAAGCACATTTGCACCCAAATGCTCAAAGAACGCTTTACAAACAATTAAAAAATTTTAAAGGACAAAAAATAGTAAGCACTCATTCGCCATACATTGCCGGACAGGCTGATCTGGAAGAATTAAGACATTTTTATAAAGATGGAGATGCAAGTGTGGTGAGTGAGATTGATTTATCAATTTTAGATTCAAAAGAAATTGTAAGAATACAAGAAAACATCCAAAATTCAAATGGTGATGTTTTATTTTCAAATATTGTTGTAATGTCAGAAGGTAAAACAGAAACTGTATTACTTCCAATTTTCGCAAACACTTATTTTAAAACATCTTCATTTGTTTTAGGTATAGACTTTGTTGCAACAGGAAAACATTATCCTTTACTTACATTATTGAGATTTTTAAAAACAAAATGGTTTATTTTTAGTGATTATGATAAACCAGATGTAAAAAGCGACTTGAAAAATGTGTTGTTAAAAAACCATATTTCAGATTTCAACAATGTGATTAAATTGAACGAAGAAGATACACAAAAAGACATTGAAGAATATTTATATGATGAGGGTTATGTTAATGAATTAAAAGAAGCAATTAAACAATTGAAAACACCAGAATATAAAAATGAAATTCATAAAGTAGCTAAACAAAAAGAACTTGAGGAAAATTATAATAAAATTGACTTATATTCAAAAGAAGACGTTTTAAATGAAATAAGAAATTGGAAAGTAAAAGCGGCTAGAATTTATGTAAAAGAAATCATAAAAAGAGAAGATAATCTTTGTATTCCACCTAAAACCAGAGAACTCTTCGACAAAATAGCAGCATCACTAAACCTAAAACCGAACACCAATGAATAAACAGCTATTATCTAAAGAGCAAGAAGACATTGTTTTTTACAATGATGGCGAAGGTGCAGTTTTGGTACAAGCATCGGCAGGAAGTGGTAAAACACGAATATTAACCGAACGAGTACGGTATTTATTAACCGAGAAAAAAGATAAATTCTTTTCAGTGCTTTGCCTTACTTTTACCAACAAAGCGGCTCAAGAAATGAATGACCGTTTGAAAGGCATTCCCAAATTATCTGAACGAGCATTTATAGGCAATTTTCACGAATTTTGTTTGAAAATTGTACGTTCGCAATACACTAAATTAGGTTTTTCTGAACCACCACATATTTTTGATGAAAGCGATTGTAAAAAAATATTAGAAGAGGTATTATTAAGTAATCCAAGTCTGAATGATAAATACCAGGTTCATGAAGCAAAAGATGAAGAAGATAGAAGGTATAAACAACGACAATTACTCTTTAAATGCACCGATTTTATAAGCAATCAAAAAAGAAAACTAATTGATGAAATACCAGATTTAGAAACAAATTATAATAATTGGGGAGAGCAAAACACCCTTTTATATCAAGATTATAATAGACGCTTGAGAGAACAAAATGCAATGGATTATGATGACATTTTGCTATATGCTTATCGAATTTTGCTCAATCCTATGGCATCTAATATTTACAGAAGAACCTATCAATATATTTTGATAGATGAAGCCCAAGATTTAAGTTTTGCACAATATTACATCATCAAAACCATTTGTGGAGATACGCACAAAAATGTATTAATGGTGGGCGACCATAAACAGTCTATTTTTAGTTTTACAGGTTCGAGTCCAGATTTTATGCAAAAAGATTTTGTAAATGATTTTGGTGCTAAAGAAATAGTAATTGAAAAAAATTACCGTTCTGCCAATAAAATTCTCACTTTAGCAGAAGAAATAAAACCAAATGGAGGTGTTGGCAAAAATTATTTTGATGGTATTTGTAAAATTAATGATTTTGAAAATGAAGAAACAGAAGCACAATTTATCATTTCAGAAATAAAAACCTTAATTAAGAAAGGTTTTTATGAAGAAAAGGAAATCAAAGAACCTATTTCCTATAAAAACATTGCTGTTTTAGCTCGAAATAAATATGTTTTTTCTAGTTTAATGAAAATGCTTGATGAAGACGAACAATTAAAAAATCATTATTATTTGAAAAAAGGTTTAGAAAAATTTGAACCCGAATCTACATTTTTCAAGCTTTTTGATTTAGGAACAAGAATTATTTTAAATCCAAATGATAGATTGCATTTTCAGCAATTACAAGAGTTTTTAAAATTAGAAATTCCTTTCTATAATAATTATTTTGAGAGTCTTGTTTCTTTTGAAAATCCTGATAAAAATATCAGATTATTGACACAATATTGGAAACATCTAAAAAATAATCCAAAATCTTTAGGTTGGGTTTTAGAACAATTCAAACAAAATTTTGAAACCATAAGTAAAGATGAAATTGAAAAAGAAATTTTGAATTTCGATTTAATCGAATTAAATAAACTTTGGAACTCTTTTATTAGAAAAGAAATATCAGATAATCAAAGTTTAACTAATTTTAGATACTTTTTAGCGTTAAACAATACTAAAGAAAATAAAGATGAAATTACCTTGGCTACCATACATACTACAAAAGGATTAGAGTTTGAAGTTGTATTTTTGATGGGTATGAATGAGGGTGTTTTCCCTGATTATCGTGCAAAAACTGAAACAGCATTAAATGAAGAGAAAAACAATTTATACGTTGCAGTTACAAGAGCAAAAAGGATTTTGCATATAACTTATCCTAAGCTAAAAATGACAACTTGGGGTGATAAAAAACAAATTTTATCAAGTTTTTTACAAAAAATATAATGAAATACTCACAAATTCGAGAAGAAGAACTAAAAAACAAAGTCGGAGCCGATTGGTTCAAAGGCTTTGACACTACTGAAATATTAGGAAATATCGATTTTACGGTGTTTCCTAAGCAAGATTATATGTTTGGGAGAGTGCCGCTACTTTGGGCTGAAGCTAAAACAGGCAATTTTGATGTGGTGGGCATGTTTGTACAGTTGATTTTAACAATTGGCAAGGCTAGAACTTTTGACAAAACATTGCCTCCTGCTTTTCTAGGTGCATTTGATTTTGTGAAAATGGCTTTTGTACCGTATAGCCATGTGCAAGATATTTTTTACCTCAATGATTTCAACTGGAATGTAGCACCTAGTAATCATGAAACTAAAGAATTTCAACTCATTAAAGAGCGAATTGAAGCCACACTAAAAGATAAAACCTATATTTTTGATTACGAAAAAGAGGCAAATGAACTACATGCTTTTATTAAAAACAACATTGCTAATGCCAGCACAACCAGCAAATTAAAAATCGATAAAAACAATTTTATCCCTATTTATTTGCGATGGCTAGAAGTTATAAAACCCATCATCGATGTCAATTGGGACGACCTGAAAAAAGCGAACATTCTGGATAGCGATTTCTATTTGGCTGATCTTTTTGTGGACGACAATGACACCAATGAAATTGATGACGACACCTCGATTAGAGATAATTTGTTTGTGGTTTTCAATAATCAAGGGTATAAAATTGCCAAAGAAAACCTGCGTCAAATGTTTGATGCCTCCATCAACCTCAAAAGCAAAGAAACGTATCAAAACTTTTGGAAAATATATAAACGACCACCCATCAATGAATATCACGATTATTTTATTGAAAGAAGGGATTTATTAGTACCACAAGACATTCGCGAACGAAAAGGGGCTTTTTTTACCCCTCGTATTTGGGTAGAATTGTCTCAAAAATACCTCACCGATTACTTGGGCGAAAACTGGCAAGAAGATTATTTTATTTGGGATTGTGCCGCAGGAACAGGAAATTTATTAGCGGGTCTCAACAACAAATACCACATTTATGCCAGCACATTAGACCAAGCCGATGTAAATGTCATGCACGAACGCATAGAACACGGTGCCAACTTATTGAAAAACAACGTATTTCAATTTGATTTTTTGAACGACGAATTTTTGCCCATTTCCAAAGGTGGTAAAATGCCCGATAGTTTGTTTGCAATTATCGCCAACGAAGAAAAGAGAAAAAAATTAGTGGTATATATCAATCCGCCGTATGCAGAGGCTACAACAGCAAGAACCGTTACAGGTACAGGCGAAAATAAAAGCGGTGTAACTACCAATTTTAAGATAAATGAGTATTTTAAACCTAAAATTGGTGCTGCTACTAATGAAATTTTTGCTTTGTTTATGGCAACTATATACGAGAAAATTCCAGGGTGTATTTTAGGTCAATTTTCCAAATTAAAATTTGTAAATGGTTCCAATTTTAAAAAATTCAAAGACTATTTTTTAGCAGAATATGGTTGTGGATTTATAGTGCCTGCCGAAACATTTGATAATGTGAAAGGAAAATTCCCAATTGGTTTTACAGTTTGGAATACCGCAAAAAAAATTAAAATAAAAACCATAAAAACCGATGTATTTGATAAAAAAGGGAATTATAATTCAAGCAAAAAATTTTATGGAGCATTACCAGATAGTATAAATAAATGGATAAAGTTATTCGACGATAAATCAAAAATGGGGATCGGTTTTATGGAAAATCCTGCTCCTGATTTTCAAAATAACAGTTTTTTATCTTTTACTTTACAGATTGGTACAAGACACGTAAATTATTTTTCATTTAAAAGCGACAATTTAATTCAAGGGTTAATTTATTTTTCTGTTAGAAATTGTATTGAAGCTAACTGGATGAATGACCGAGATCAATATTTATATCCAAATGACGGTTGGCAAAAGGATAAAAATTTTCAAAACGATTGTTTAGCTTTTGCACTTTTTCATGGTCAAAATAGAATTTCTAGTAAAGATGGTACCAACCACTGGATTCCTTTTACGGAGTATGAAGTGAATGCACAAGCGAAGTTTGAAAGTAATTTTATGACCAATTTTATAAAGAGCCCCCCAACCCCCAAAGGGGGAGCTACTGCAAATGACTTATTTAGTACCACCACAAAGCAATTACACGCTTCGGATGCTCCCCCTTCGGGGGCTGGGGGGCTTATCTTTTCGGCAGAAGCAAAGTCTGTTTTTGATGCGGGGCGTGAGTTGTGGAAGTATTACCATAAAAGCCCCCTAACCCCCAAAGGGGGAACTTTTAACGTGAATGCTTCATTATACGACATCAGAGAATACTTCCAAGGCAGAAACGACAAAGGCAGAATGAACTCCAAAAGCGATGATGTTACTTATATGGAATTGATTGGTAATTTGCGGGAAGCATTGGCTATTCTAGCCGATGCCATCAAACCAAAAGTGTATGACTATGGGTTTTTGAAGGAGTAGTTTTATGTACCCAGTCAGGAGTTATAATCCAAGACTGGGTTCAAAAAACCAGTTAGAAATTGGCAGTTGTTTTGTTATATTACGGGGCCGGATTTGAAATTTGAGCATGAACGCTGTCTATTGCCATCAAAATGTCGTTTGACAATTCAACGTTGATGGACTTGATGTTTTGGTCGAGTTGTTCCAAACTTGTGGCACCAATAATGTTAGCCGTTACAAAGGCTTGTTGGTTTACAAATGCTAGGGCCATCTCGGTGAGGGTAAGCCCAAAGTTTTGAGCTATTTCCAAATACCGTTTGGTTGCGGCCGTACTTTGTGGGCTGCTGTATCTGGCATATTGAGGAAACAAGCTCAATCTAGCTTTTGGATGGCTTTCGCCCGTTAGGAATTTGCCCGTAAGTACTCCAAAACCTAAAGGCGAATAAGCTAAAAGCCCTACATTTTCTCGAATACTCATTTCGGCAAGTCCTACTTCAAAAGACCGATTGAGCAACGAATAAGGATTTTGAATGGTTTTGATACGAGGCAACTGAAAGGTTTTGCTTTCTTCTAAAAATCGCATCATGCCCCACGGTGTTTCGTTTGAAAGGCCTATGTGTCTTACTTTTCCTTGTTTTATAAAATTTTGTAGCGTTTCCAATACTTCGTGAATGTTGTCTGTCCAGGCATCGTCTTGAACTTTGAAGCCTAGTTGTCCGAAGCAATTGGTTTTGCGTTCGGGCCAATGCAGTTGGTAGAGGTCCAAATAATCTGTTTGCAAACGGATAAGACTTTGATCGAGAGCCAATTGCAATGTTTTGGGTGCAAAATCCATGTTGTTTCTCATAAAGCTCAAACCAGGATTTGGTCCTACAATTTTAGAAGCCAAAACCACTTGGTTTCTTTTGCCCGATTTTTGTAGCCAAGTACCAATAATTTTTTCGGTGCTGCCAGAAGTTTCTTTTCTAGCTGGTACGGCATACATTTCGGCAGTGTCTATAAAATTGATGCCTTTTTCTAATGCAAAATCCAGTTGGGCATGGCCTTCGAGTTCGGTGTTTTGTTCGCCAAAAGTCATTGTGCCAAGACATATCTTGCTCACTTCTATATCGGTTTGGGGTATTTTAGTGTATTTCATTTTGATTGATTAAAATTGAATGTTTGGGTTTATTATATGATAGTTATGGGGTTACTGTACTATTAAAAGTGTCTGAATGGTGTTGAAAAATTGAAATGGGTTGCCATTATTTGGCAACAATTTTAGGCCTGTTTTATATTGTATTACAGGCTAATTGTTGCAAAAAAAAACTTCAAAACTCAATTCAATTCAGTTCGTTCAACATTTTGGAAATTTCATCTAATTTTGGGGTCAATATAATTTCGATTCGTCTGTTTTTGGCTTTACCGTCTGGGGTGTCGTTGCTCATAAGCGGTGCAAACTCCCCTCTACCAGCAGCGGTAAGGTTTTCGGCTTTGATGGATTTATTTTCTGTTAATATTTGTACAATTGCGGTGGCTCTTTTGGTAGATAAATCCCAGTTGTTTTCGATTTGTCCCACAGGACTTCCAAACTTGTCATTGTCGGTATGGCCTTCTATGAGTACGGCAATTTCGGGGTTTTGAGCTAAAATTTTTCCTACTTCTACGACTGCTTTTTTACCTTCGGGGCCTACAGCCCAGCTGCCTGTTCCAAAAAGCAATTTGTTTTCCATGGATACATATACTTTGCCGTTTTTTTGTTCAACCGTTAGGCCTTTGCCTTCAAAACCATTTAGGGCTTTGGAGAGCGATTCTTTGAGTTTTTTCATGCTGGCTTCTTTGGCATTTATCAGGGCTTCAAGTTCTTGAAGTCTTGTGGTGTTTTCGGCCAAATCGGATTTGGTTTTATTGAATTTTTCTTGCTCGTCGGCAAGGGCTTTTTCTTTTGCGTCGAGTTGGGCAAGCAAGTCTCTGTTTTTGGCCATATTGGCTTTGATGGATTCGTCGCTGTTTTTTTCGAGAGATTTATAGGCTTCTTGCAGGTTTTTAAGGTTTTTTTCGGAGGTTGCAAGATCGGATTGTAGTTTTTTATGTTCTGCTTTTAGTTTGGTTAATTCGTCTTGGGTTTTGGCAAGAGTATTTTCGGATTGGTTTTTTTGTTGTTGTAAAAGGTCTGTAAAATCGACTAATTTACGGTTTTCTTTTTTTAAATCGGCATATTTGCTTTCTAAGTCTTTATAGGTTTTTTTTGATACACAGGCGGTTGCAAGTGATAATAATAGTAGTGTTAGGGTTGTTTTTTTGATCATTTTGAAAGGGGTTTTTGTTTTATTTATAATGAATATGCTTTATTGCAGAGGTGCCACTAGCCCAGACAGGAACGACATCCTTTTGTTTTTTTCTTTAAAAAACAAAAGATATAGTGGATGGCTGGAAATAGCTCCAAAAGATTATACATCGATTTCGACTACAATGGGGCAATGGTCGGAGTGCATGGCCTCTGGGAGTATAACGGCTCTTTTGAGGTTTTGTTGCAAATTTTGGGTGGCCAAGTGGTAGTCTATCCGCCAACCTTTGTTGTTGCCTCTGGCTCCTGCTCTGTAGCTCCACCACGAATATTGGTGTGGTTGCTGATTGAAATGCCTAAAAGTGTCTATAAAACCTGAATTTATAAAATGGTCTAGCCAAGCTCTTTCTTCGGGTAGAAAACCCGACACGTTTTTGTTTCGAATGGGGTCGTGGATGTCGATGGCTTGATGGCAAATGTTATAATCGCCACAAATTAAGAGGTTTGGGACTTGGGTTTTGAGTTGGTCTATATAGGATTTGAACTCGGCCATATATTGAAATTTGTATTCCAATCGGTCGTCGTTTGTACCAGAAGGCAGGTAGAGGCTCATGATAGAAATGCCCTCAAAATCGGCTCTGATGTTTCTACCTTCAAAATCCATGTGTGCAATGCCTGTTCCAAAAACGACATTTTTTGGTGCTGTTTTCGACAAGATGGCTACGCCGCTATAGCCTTTTTTTTGAGCTGGGAAATAATATTGATAAGGATATCCCGCCAATGTTATTTCGGCTTGTGGTATTTGATCGGTTGTTGCTTTGATTTCTTGTAAGCAAATCACATCGGGATTGGCCTGTTGTAGCCAAGTGATAAAACCTTTGTTGATGGCGGCCCGAATGCCGTTTACGTTGTATGAAATAATTTTCATTTTTATATATTAATTTAATATTTTTATTAAAAAAAATCTAACTTTGTGTATTTTGATGTATAAATTATGTGTTTTAAATATGAATTGAAGCCTATACAAACAATGGCGACAAGGCATGGAGTATGGTTGATTGTGTTATTTGGATAGCAGCAACCTAGATACTAATAAAGTTCAAAAGTAATAAAAAAGCATGCAGTCTAAAAAGAAAAAGTGTAATAATTTAAAATGTTAGTTTGAATTTGATGTTTTTTTTTATCTTTGTTTTTTGCTAAATAAACTAAAAGATAATATGGGATTAGTTACCGCTAAAGAAGTTGCAAAAGCAATAAATACTGATAAATATGGAGTTTTCGGAACTTTTTCGGGTTGGTTATTGATGAAAATTTTAAAAATTTCGACCTTAAATGATATTTACGACCGCAACAAACACCTTTCGGAGGTAGCCTTTTTGAATGCAATTTTGGATGAATTTCAAATAAGGTTTGAAATTCCTGAAGAAGATTTGAAACGATTGCCAAAAGGAGGTGCCTATATCACGATTTCCAATCATCCGCTTGGTGGTATAGATGGCATTTTGTTATTGAAATTGATGTTAGAACGAGAGCCTAATTTTAAAATTATAGCTAATTTTTTGTTGCACCGCATCGATCCGATGAAGCCCTACATCATGCCCGTAAATCCATTTGAAAACCACAAAGATGCTAAGTCGAGCGTGGTGGGCATTAAGGAAACTTTTCGGCATTTGAAGGAAGGCAAACCGCTGGGAATGTTTCCGGCGGGCGAGGTATCTACTTACAAAGATGGCAAGCTTATGGTGGACAAACCATGGGAGGAAGGGGCAATGAAAGTGATTAGAAAAGCACAAGTGCCTGTTGTTCCTATTTATTTTCATGCTAAAAACAGTTGGCTTTTTTATATTTTATCAAAAATTAGCGATAAGTTTAGAACCGCTAAACTGCCCTCTGAATTGCTGACACAAAAACACCGTGTGATTAAAGTTCGGATAGGAAAACCCATTTCGGTTGCCGAACAAAATGACTATGAAACGATAGAAGAATATAGTGAGTTTTTGAGAAAAAAAACCTATATGCTTGCCAATCCATTTGACAAAGAAAGTAGGTTGTTGAGTACACCCAATTTGAAAATACCACGTAGTCCAAAAGAAATTGTTACTCCTGCAAATCAGGACAATATGGTGTCGGAAGTGTGCAAGCTACGTACTACAAATGCCCGATTGTTGCAAAGTAAAAACTATGAAGTGTTTTTTGCAAGAGCAGAAGAAATACCAAATATACTGCACGAAATTGGTAGATTGAGAGAAATTACTTTTAGAGAAGTTGGCGAAGGTACCAATAATTCTATAGACATTGACCGATTTGACACCTATTACCACCACATGTTTTTGTGGGACGAAGAAGCACAAAAAGTGGCTGGGGCCTATCGAATGGGGTTGGGATCTGAAATATATCCAAAAATGGGTATGGATGGGTTTTATTTGAACGAATTGTTTCGATTTGAACCAGAATTACACGATATGATGCACAAATCTATCGAAATGGGTAGGGCTTTTATTATCAAAGACTATCAACAACGGCCAATGCCTTTATTCTTGCTTTGGCGTGGCATCATGCACACTACATTGCGGTATCCCGAGCATAAATTTTTGTTGGGAGGTGTAAGCATTAGCAACCAGTTTTCGGATTTTTCAAAATCGTTGATGATTGAGTTTATGAAATCTAATTATTATGACCCCTATATTGCACAATACATTCATCCAAAAAAGGAATTTAAAGTAAAACTCAAAGATGCCGACAAGGATTTTATTTTTGATGAAGTAGAATGTGATTTGAATAAATTTGACAAAATTATAGACGAGCTAGAACCCGGTAGCTTGAGACTTCCTGTATTGATAAAAAAATACATCAAACAAAATGCCCGTTTGGTAGCTTTTAATGTAGATCCGCTGTTTAACAATGCCGTTGATGGCTTGATGTATATTCGAATTGCAGACATACCCGAAAGCACCATGAAACCTGTAATGGAAGAGTTTCAGGCCGAACTCGAACGCAAAATTAGTGAAAAAGAAGTGTAATACAATATGAGCTCCTGCAACTAGTATTTTTTCTAAGAGTATATTGGTTTTCAACTATTTTTAAACTTGGTTCATTCTTGTATTTGTGGCTTTTCGAATTCCATTTCAAACAAAAACGCAACGTAAATCAAATACAATAATGATTTGGTATGGGTAACGGACAAACCTTAAAAAACCAGAAACCATGAATAGCAACAGCTCTTTAGTTTTCAATTTATTTGTACCTACACCAAAAAACCTTTGTCAAGTAGAAGTGGTTTTGACAAAGGTTTGACGTTGTTAATAAGTTTTGTTCAATATTTTTATATCGACTACCTTGCCATCTGTAATCAAAGCTACTTTATAGAAACCGTTTGGATATTGGCTCACATCAATATTGGTTTCGCCAGCATTCAAATCGATGATGTAATTATTAGAAATGGCACTATTAGACACGTAATAACTATATACAGACAAGTATGCTGAGTTAGCTTCGTTGATTTTGTATTTTACATTCAAAGTACTCGAAGTAGGATTTGGATACAACAAACTCAATCGGCTGGGTTTTAGTTTTACCTCTACATTTGAATAATCCTTAAAACCATCGGCAGTAGAAATTACTTCTAGCTTGTATTTTTCGGCAACTGCATTGGCTACCTGCAAATCTTTGCCTTCGGCAATAAAGTGTCCTTCGCTGTCATACCAATTGTAAATGGCTGGTTCGCCAATGTCTTGGGCGTTTAGCATTATGGTTTCGTATTTATCTATTTCCAAATCATCACTACCCGCTTCAAATGGTGGTCTATATTGTTTTTTGATATAAAATGTTTCACCTCCTATAACGGCATCTGTTCCCGACTCTTTTTGAACCAAATGATAAATATACTTTGTTTTATTGGTTAATTGTTCTGTCAAAAAATTAAAATCTAATCTAATAGTACCTGATTCATGTGGGTCAAACAAAATATTCTTTATCAAAGCTTGATTTCCTTTTACTAATTTGATATTATCCATATTGGTTTCAAATAATTGTTCTGTTTCTTTGTTTCCTTTTACCCATGCATGATACAATGTTTCGTCCATTTTTATGGTTACCTCTGCCTCTTCATAAATTGGTTTTCCCGTTTCCATGTCCTCAACTAGAAGTTCTAAATAACAATTTCTGGGTTCGTCTAGCGTATTGCCAACTTCTACAACTCCAGTTGGTGGCTCTGGCGATGCTGGGCTAACGTTTATAATATGCAAGTTTCGCCATGCTATGTTATTATTATTACGAACATACCAATTCAAATCGTTCATACCGTTGTCTGCTATTGTTTCTGCTGAAGTTAGTGCTTTTGCCATCACACAAAAATGCCACTGATCAATATTTCCATAATCTGCAGGATTGGGTACATTCCACGGAAATGTAAAGGTTCTTTCTTCGCCAGCCACCATAATAGGCAAAGTGATCGTTCCTATTAAACCTCCCATTACGGCTCCATTTCCATTAAAAAATACATCTCCAAACCATGGAGTATTTACTGTTAAGGATGTTGATGCTTTTGCCCATCGAAGCTCGAGAGATTCTGTACCCGTTGTTGAACCACAACCATTGTTTTTGACTCTTACTTTTAAGAAATTGGATATGCCATACGTTGGATTTATGTAATCATCAATATCATTATTTTCATTTCCTACCCAAATATCTGTACTTGTCCACATATTAAGGGTGTTGTTATTTGGTACATTACCATCGTCTGTGGGACCATCTTTAATAAATAAATCTATGGGAGTTGCACAATTACTGCAATTAGCTATTGATAACAACACATTTGATGTTGATGATGGATTAGCTAAAAAACCATCTGTAACTCTAATTTCTGGGGCTAAATAAGTTGTAGCATTTACTTGATTAGATGCTATAATATTTGAAGATGCGTTGTAAATTCCAGAAATCCCATTGTTTGCCGTTGTAAAATTAAATGTCGAAGCATTGCTCATTGGCAAGCTACAATTTACTTGTGCATAGCCTACACCACCAAGCAAACAAGCTATTAAATACTTGATTTTCATGACTTTATTTTTTTTGGTTTTGTTCTAAAGCTTCGATTTTCTTTTGCATTTCAATCAAATACAAGGTCAATTCCTCAATTTTTTCTTGTTGGCGTTTGATGATGTCTCCTACTGCTATGCCTTCTTTTTCTACCTCGGTAGCACTTGGCATGTTAGGCAAATGGCCTTTTTCTTGTATGTGTTGTGCTACTTGTTGTAGTGGCATGAGTTTGTAATCGTTTGCAAAAACGTAGTCGGGCCAAGTTAGTCCTGCTTCCTTGACATATACTTCGTTGCGTACACGCACTTTGCCATTTACGATGAGTTTGTAAGCGGCATCATAATCGTTCATTTCTTGTGAGGCAGTACCGATAATGGTTCGCCCATCTACTTGTAATTTTGCAGGATTTGTAGTAAATGGTGCTGCTGTACCTATACGCACGTTGCCTGCGTTGTCTAAACGTAAACCGGCATCGGTGTTTGTAGCTGGTGTTGCATTGCTATTGTTTGTAATGGCAAAACCATCTAATTTGATGTTTTTTATGGCGATGTGGTCCCAGGCGAGCCCTGAAATTACCCTGCTAATTTTTGTCCATTGTACAACACCTGTTGTAGTTGCATTTGTTAGCATATATTGCCCTTGACCTGTAGTTGTATTTAATTCGCATCTTGGAATATTAGATGCTTCATTGTTTGTCCCCGCGTCTAAAGCCATTGCATTAAATGGCTGAATTTGTAAATGCCCTAATACTTCTGTTAAACTACCTGTGTTTCCATTGGCTGTATTTAATAAAAGTCCAGGATTGTCAGAGACAGTCCTCATATCTCTATTTGCATTAAATGTTCCAAGTCTAATTCTTTTATAATCGGTTACATGAAAATCAGGTGGAACATTGCTATTAGTATTAGCAAAATAATCTAATTTTCCGTTAAATCTAACTCTACTAAAATTTCTAAAAAATAAATTGTTATGATTCGGATGATTTACTTCTGAAACACCATTATTTTCTACAGCATTATCTATAATTTGCCCTTCATAAACCAATTCATTTACGTTTTTAAATGCAAAATCCGAGAATCTATTTGAAGAAGCATTGTTTAAAAATTGGGTACCCGTTCCATTATCAATATACCAACCATTTTTTTCTTCATTTGAATTTTGAGTTGCACTATGAAAATTTCCGTCAACTTCACAATTTGCAATGGTTGTTCTTGTAGCTCCAGAAGCTACGCTAAAAACATAACCAGTGCCTGGCGTATAATCGGCTATTTGAAAATTTTGAAAAATATTGTTGTCGCCTCTAATATTTTTTACAAAATCGGTTGTCATATCTGGAGCTACTTTTTTTCCTTGTAGATCAATGTCGGTAAATAAATTTCCTTCTATTGCTCCACCATTACCTTTAAATTCGATAGCCACTTTTGCATGTTCAAAATGAATGTTTGAAAATTTATTACTATTAAAATTACCTTTTTGCGCTGGTAAAATGCCTGTTTGATTAATATCTAGCACTATACCGCCCGTACATCTTTGAAATTGAATGTTGTTAAACGTATTCCAGTCTGACTCTTGACCAGCGGTTAAGGTTACCAATATAGGAGAAGTTGAATTCATTGTAGCATTGTCATTACCAATGTATGACCTGAAAAACAAGCC
>NZ_MUGT01000104.1 GCF_002217205.1 Flavobacterium branchiophilum NBRC 15030 = ATCC 35035
TAGGAAATGACACATCTGATAATGCAAGTGCGATTAGTAAAGTTGAAGTATTAGGCGAATTTGTATCTTCACACGATGGAAAGAATCAAATTTATGCAAAAAATGGTAGAACAATTATAGGTAATATAAACCCAAATCTTTTAACTCAAATCAACACGCAAGACCCAAATACGGATTACAAACTCATCGTAAACGGAAAAGTGCGTGTGCGTAACAAAGTATATGTCAAGGAAGCAGGACTAACTTGGCCCGACTACGTTTTTGCAAACGATTACAAACTCATGCCACTACAACAAGTAGCACAACACATACAAGAAAAAGGCCATTTGCCTAACATGCCAAGTGCTACCGAGGTAGAAAAAGACGGCATAGCAGTAGGAGACATCATCAAACGCCAACAAGAAAAAATGTAAAAATAGATTCCTAAAATTTAAACATTTCTTTCAAAAAATACCAGCATTTTCATTTTACCCAACATTATTTTTCAAAACTTCTATCAGTTTTTCCACAGCATTCTTATCTGAAAGAACAAATACCAAACCATTTATAGCACTGTCTTTGTTGTTCCTACTGTTTTGAGTTATATGAATATTATTTGCATTTGATTCAAAAAAATCCTGAATGTCCACATCAAATAGTTGAGCTAGTTTTGGCAAAAACTCGCTTTTTACATCACATTCACCGCTTTCCCAGGTTGAATAGGTATTTTGTTTTACTCCTAAAATTTCTGCAACCTCTCTTTGACTATAATTAGACTTTTTTTCTCTAATTTTTTTTAAGTTTTTTTAACCCAACTTG
>NZ_MUGT01000105.1 GCF_002217205.1 Flavobacterium branchiophilum NBRC 15030 = ATCC 35035
CATTTAATTCATTGAAAATCAATTGCTTTGTAATTTGTAATCTTATCTATTATTGTTTATAATTATTTGGGGAATATTCTATACATTCAATTAAATATACTCATGATTTTATTTTACTGTTCTTTTGCGTGAGGGATTGCAGTGGAAATCCTTTTTTGCCCCACTTTTTGGGGTAAATAAGATTATTTCACAATATTATATTTCTTTTGGAGTTCAATGAACATTGTTTGGAACGGATAGCCCGACCCGTAGATTACGGAGGGGCACGCCCAAATGTTAATTGTATGGAATATTTATTATGATTCAAAAAAAAACCGTTTCATTTGTATTGAAACGGTTTTTATTGTTTTAAAAATTTTTGGTTACTTTATCAATGGCTTTGATGGTAAAATCCAAATCGTCATAAGTGAGGGCATCGGTTATAAACCAAGTTTCGTAGGCCGATGGTGCAATATAAACCCCTTCGGCCAACAATCCGTGAAAGAATTTTTTGAATAATGGGTTGTCGCCATTTTTGGCTGTTTCAAAATTGGTTACGGGTTTCGCATCAAAATGAACCGAAATCATCGAGCCTACTCTGTTTATCGTAAAATCGATTTGATTTTGAATCAATACATTTTCGATGCCGTTGTGCAAATAGGCTGTTTTTTGTTCTAATCGTTCAAATAAATGTTCGTCGTTTTGAATGGATTGGAGCATGGCAAGTCCTGCGGCCATGGCCAAGGGGTTTCCAGAGAGTGTTCCTGCTTGATAAACAGGACCCATTGGGGCTAGGTAGTTCATGATTTCGTTTCGGGCTGCAAAAGCCCCAACGGGCAAGCCGCCACCTATTACTTTGCCAAAACAAACGATGTCGGCCTGGATGTCAAATAGTTCTTGGCCCCCCCCTTTTGCCAATCGGAAGCCCGTCATGACCTCATCAAAAATAAGCAAAATGTTGTTTGTGGTACACAATTGTCGTAGGCCTTCTAAAAATCCTTTTTGTGGCGGCACACACCCCATGTTGCCCGCTACAGGCTCTATGATGACGGCTGCAATTTCGTTTGGATTGGCGACTATCAAGTGTTGTACGTTTTCTAAATCATTGTAATTTGCCAGCAAGGTATCTTTTGCGGTGCCTGCTGTAACTCCGGGGCTATTGGGTGTGCCAAAGGTACTGGCACCGCTACCCGCCTGAATTAAAAATGAATCAGAATGTCCGTGGTAGCACCCTGCAAATTTGATAATTTTGTCTCGTTTGGTGTAGCCTCTTGCTAATCTGATGGCACTCATGCAGGCCTCGGTACCCGAGTTTACAAATCTGATTTTATCGATGTTGGGTACCATTGCAATGGCCAATGTGGCAATTTCGGTTTCGAGAGCCGTGGGCATTCCAAAGGAAGTTCCCAATTTTGCTTTTGCTATTACTGCTTGAACAACGGGCTCAAAGGCGTGACCCAAAATCATGGGGCCCCAAGAATTGATGTAGTCTATCAATCGGTTGTTGTCTTCGTCTATTAGATAAGCTCCTTTGGCACTTTTTACAAAAATGGGCGTTCCCCCTACTCCTTTAAATGCTCGAACGGGCGAATTAACTCCTCCTGGAATTACGGCTTCGGCTTCGGCAAATAAGGCACTACTGCGTTTGTATAACATGTTATTTGACTTTTAATTTGAAACCAACAGAAAGTTTTCCGTCGGTTATTTGATTTATTTCTTGTAATTTTTCTATGGTTAGATTGAATTTTTTGGCTATCGAATACATGGTGTCTTTGGGCTGTACTACATAATATACTACATCTGGTTTTGCATCATTTGTAGGTAATGCCGTATCTGGTTTGACTGCCGTTGGGTTTTCGGGTTTTGGCAAAACAGCGGTTTGTATGTCTGAAGCCACTTTTAACGACATGCCAATAGAGAGTTTGCCATCGGTAATGTTGTTGATTTGTTGCAATTGTGCTACGCTCATGTTGTGCTTTTTGGCAATGCCATAAAAGGTGTCTTTGGGTTGCACTTTGTACCAAATTGTTTTTGCAACTGGGTCATGTACAGCTACTTCGTTGGGATTTACAACGGTTGGAATACTGTCTTTTACTACCTCCATTGGAGTTGTAGTGGCTATACTTTCTTTTGGTGCCACCGTGGTTGTAGTATTTTTTGGAGTCATACTTGGAGCTTGTACTGCACTTGTTTGACTTGGATCGACATTTAATGTCATTCCAATATTCAATTTGCCATCGGTAATGTTGTTGATTTGTTGTAATTGAGCCACCGTCAAATGGTATTTTTTGGCAATTGAATAAAAAGTTTCTTTGGGCTGAACAGTATGAAAAGTTTTATTTACAACAGTTTCTTGTGGGTTGTTAATTGGGTTGTTGGTTTTTGGTGTTTCTGTTGGTTTTGGATTTATGGGTGTTTTTATGCCCAAAACAGCCTCGTCGTACTGATACAATTTGTATTTTTCGATAATAGAAATTAATTTTTCGGGATATTTAACATCTGTTGCATAGCCCGCTTGTTTAAGTCCTTTGGCCCATGCAGCATAATCATTTTTTTCGAGCAAAAATAGGCCAGCATAACGGTCTCTTTTAGACAAAAACTGAGAATGGTCGTCAAAGGATTGGCTCGGATTTTCATATTTTCTAAAACATTCGTTAGGCGAATCGTCGTTGTACAAAATGCTAGCTCCTGTCCATTCGGCATGGCATTTTATTCCAAAATGGTTGTTTGCCTTTACACTCAATGGGCCAGTACCCGCACCTGACTCTAATATGGCTTGTGCCAATGTGATACTGGCAGGAATACCAAATTTTTTCATATCGTCTTGAGCTACATTTTTATAGGTTTTAATGTAATTCAAAATCATTTCCGTAGTTACTTTTACACGGGTTGTAGCCTCTAGCACTTCTGCATCAGATCGCATTTCGATAGTGCCGTCGTCGAGTGTTTTTGGAATGGCAGTAACGGCTTGCACTTTTTTGTTTCTATTATTCAAATTAGTCGAATTTGGTGCATAATTTTTACTTGATTTGCAACCCATTGCTAAAATAACAAGGCCGAAAAAAGCAATTTTCTTAATCATTTTATATTTATTTTATTTATTTTTTTCTTTTCTAAAACCCGATTCATACCTTCAATACCCTGAAGACCTCCTGTATGAATCATCAATATGGTTGCATTGTTTTCAAAATATTGTTTTTCAATTAAATCAAAAACGCCAAAAACCATCTTTGCTGTATAAACAGGATCTAAAAGTATTTGATAGGCTTCCAAAAATTGGTTCATAAACGCAATTAAGGCAACAGTCATTTTGCCATAGCCTCCAAAATGATAATCCTGAATAAGTTCCCAATTGTTTTTGGTAGTCCATTGCTGTATGTCGTCATTTAAAAACGATCCTTTTAATGCCGGAAAGCCTAAAACTTTTTGATGGGCTTCGGCACTATTAATCAATCCAGAAATGGTACCTCCAGTGCCAACAGCGGTGCAAATATAATTAAAATTTTTGTCATTAAAATCAAGAATTTCTTCACAACCTTTTATGGCCAATGCGTTTGTTCCCCCTTCGGGAATGGTGTAGAAGGATCCCAATTTTTCATTTAGAGTTGCTAAAAATTCGGATGTGTTTTTGTTTCTGTAGGTCTCTCGCGATACAAACTCAAATGTCATGCCATACTCTTGTGCTTGTTTTAGGGTTAGATTATCGTCTATTTTGTGGACCAATTCTTCGCCTCTTATCACGCCAATGGTTTGTAAACCAAGCGATTGACCCGCAAAAGCAGTTGCCGCTATATGATTTGAAAAAGCCCCCCCAAAGGTGAGCACCTTTTTGTAGTTTTCAGCCAATGCTTGCTTCAAATTGTATTGCAATTTATAAAATTTATTGCCCGATATTTGTGGATGTATCCTATCGATTCGTTTCATATATACCGCAATATTTTTAGCCTCGTCTTTGTATATCAATTGATTTATTGGGGTCATTTATTTATATATTTCAAAAAATCATACATTTTTCTTTCGGTTAAATAATTCAAATTTTGTTCGTTTGCATAAGCTTCTTTTTCAAAAACAATATTTCTGTATGCTGCATTTTTGTTTTTGAATCGGTAATATTGAATGAAAAAATCGATCAAATACCATATAAAAAACGGAATGATAAGAAGCTCTAGTTGTTGTTTGAGATGGATTTTTTCGTGGTTGATCAAGCATTTATTGTTTTTCAATTGCTTGTTTTTCAAAAACACAAATGGGAAAATGGTTATACCAACATAACCTTTTGGGACAAAATATTTAGAAATGAGGAGTAGCATTATTTTATTTGTAAATTTGCATCATGGAAAAGTCTAACAACAACAATAAATTAATTCTCAACGAAGATTACTATCTTTCGGAAATGGGATATAAAGTTTTTACGGCTCAATACCATTTAAAACGTGGTTATTGTTGCAAAAATGGTTGCAAACATTGTCCTTATCATTTTGATAAAAAAACCAATACATTCAAAAAAACATAAAAAGTAAATCTTTTTATTATTTTTTTCGTTCAATTACATAATTAACCATCAAAATCAAAGCGGCTTTGTATTCTGAATTTGGAAAATGGTCTAACAAGGCTAGGGCTTCGTTTTGAAATTCTATCATTTTGTTTTCGGCATACTCCAACCCTTTTTGAGCAATAACAAATGCGATGACTTCTTTTACTCGTTTTTTATTTTTATTGTGGTTTTTTATAGAATTGATCAGCCAAGATTTTTCAGATGCAGTACAATGATTGAGCACATATATAAGTGGCAGGGTCATTTTTTGCTCTTTGATGTCGATACCTGTTGGTTTGCCAATGGCATCGTCTGTATAATCAAACAAATCATCTTTTATTTGAAAAGCCATTCCAATTAATTCGCCAAATTGCCGCATTTTTTCAACCAAAATCGTGTCGTCAATGACCGATTGAGCACCTAATGCACAACAAGAAGCAATAAGTGTAGCTGTTTTTTTTCTGATGATTTCATAATAAATAGCTTCCGTAATGTCTAATCTTCTGGCTTTTTCTATTTGCAACAGCTCTCCTTCGCTCATTTCTCTAACAGCTACTGAAATGATTTTCAACAAATCAAAATCACCATTATCTATTGATAAAAGCAATCCTTTTGACAGCAAATAATCGCCAACTAAAACAGCAATTTTGTTTTTCCAAAGGGCATTTATCGAAAAAAAACCACGTCGTCTGTTACTGTCATCTACCACGTCGTCGTGTACTAATGTAGCGGTGTGTATCAGCTCTATAACTGCGGCACCTCTATAAGTGCGTTCGTTTATGCTGCCTTGATTGAGCATTTTAGCGGTTAGAAATACAAACATGGGTCGCATTTGTTTGCCTTTTCGGTTTACGATATAATACGTTATCCGATTGAGCAGTGCCACTTGCGATTTCATAGAATCATAGAACTTTTTTTCGAAAAGTTCCATTTCTGATTGTATCGGTTTTTTTATTTGTGCTGTTGTATTCATCAAAGTTCAAAGGTACTTATTATGTTTAATAGTAACAAAACTAATTTTGATTTTTTTTGGATGTCTATTAAACTTTTTGACTTTTTAAGAGTCTATTATTCAAAATATACTAATTTTGTTAAAAAATCGTTATAGGATTTGAAATAAAATAGTAAGTCAACAAATTTTTAACTTTAAAATTGATAAAAACCATGAAATTAAAACTTTTTACCTTAGGGTTGGCCATCGTGCTAACAGCTGTGAGTTGTACGAAAGACAAAGACGATACGTCTAATATTACAGCAGATGAAGCCGCTGTAAATGCAAAAATTGATGTTGCCTCAGACGATGTGTCGCAACTTATTGAAGATCAGTACGATGCTACTATGGTCAATACGGCAAACAAAACCACACCAAGTTTAGAAAACAATACCTTGCCTCCTTGTGCTACGGTTACTCGAGTACCAGCATTTGGAACGCCCATTACTGCAGGAACCACAGTTACAAAAACAGTCGATTTTGGTACAACAGGCTGTGCTATCAACAATGGAAATATTTTGAAAGGAAAAATTATCATGACCTTTGTTTATCAGCCAACAGCAACAACACACACGGTAACTTATACGTTTGAGAATTTTTATCACAACGACAATATGCTAAGTGGCAGCAAAACATTTACAAGATCACTAACCCCTGCAACGGCTACATCGTTACCACATCCAATTGTTACAATGAACATGGATTTGACTTTGACAAGACCAAATGGAACAACGTTTACTCGTGTAGGACAAAGAGTTAGAGAAATTGTTGAAGGATACAGTACCCCATCTTGGACAGACAATATTTATAAAGTAACAGGAGCCTGGACCACCACTTTTCCAAACACTACGGTTCAAACGAGCACCATAACCACACCATTGATGATAAAAATGAGTTGTGTAGCCGTAAACAAACCATTGATTGTAAAGGGTGTTATTACCTTTGTTCGCAACGACCATACCGCCACATTAGATTATGGCACGGGAGAATGTGATAATACCGCTATATTTACAAGCAATGGTGTTTCGACAGTAATTACTATTGGAAATTAAATAAAACAAGGTCATACAAACAAAAACCCTAATTTGTGAAAAATAAATTAGGGTTTTTTGATTTGAATAATTGTAAATAAAATTGATTTTTTTATTACATTAACTAATATAAGATTGTAAAAATATTTTTATTGAAATTTAACGTCATTCTGTGAAAAAACTGCCGTTAAATATTTTTCAAAAATAATAAAACCCATTGAAATAAAATAGCATTTATTTACAAATTTTCCAAAAAAAAGACGAACTAATTCTTCTTGAAATGCTAACAAAAAACTTTTCGACAAACCCATAAGGATCGTGAATATAATCGGTTTAACTTATGTATTTTTATTTTTTATAGGTATTCGTTGATTTTAATTCATTGCTCGGCTTTCAGCCGCAACGAAACTCTAGCTGTTGTAGATAGTGCTTTTATTCAATTGGCTTAATTAATTTTTCGTCAATGTAATTCAAATGAAATTCAATGTCAGATGTTGCCTTTTCAAAAGTTTCGTCTGAATTTTCAAATGAAGCAAATAGTAAAGTTTGAGCATTTTTATATGTAGCCAATTCTTTCAGAAAGCTTGTAAAATCATTTATTGATAAATCCTGTTGTTTCGGTTCGTCAAACATTAATAGATTTGGATGATTCCCATGTTTTTCATTTGAAGTTTTATATAAGCTACATGTGTAAGCCCAAATGCTTCTTACAAAATCACTGGCGGAAGAGTCAAATCTAATGTTATAAACAAGATCGTCATTAGGTTTTTTAGCTAAAGGTAAATAATTTTCATCTGAAATTGCTATATCATTTATTGCTTTACTACTGTAATTAAATGCACTTAAAAGTGATTTAAAATTGTCAGATAATGATTTTAATTTCGAAATGTCATTGGGAGAAAATGTATCTTTTTTTAGTTTTTCTTGATCTTCTAATATTTTTTTCCATTTATTAGAAAGAGAAGATAATTCTTCTTTTAGTTCAGCGAAGTCCTCTAAATATCTTGAATAAAACTCAATTCTTTTCTTTAAATTTAATTTATACTCTATGTCAACTATTGAAGGAAGTCTATCGTCAGAAGTTAACTCTTTTTTTAGTTCTCTTATTTGACTTCTCAGATTGTTTTGAGAGACTCTTAATTTATTTATATTGCTATCTTTGCTAACTATATTTAGCTCTAGGCTTTCTATGTTCACTTCAAGCATTTTGATTTGGGCAGATAAGAAGTTTATATTATCTTCTAAACGCATTGGTACCTGTTTCACAGATAATGGGAGTAAGGAGTCATTTATTTCCTGACTACAAGTTGGGCAATTGTTTTGAGAAACTTTTAAATTAATCTCAGCTCCCATTTTTTGTACTTTAAGGGCTCCTTTATTCTTTCTTAAATCTTCAGTTAAGTTTTCTAATTGATAATTAAAATTACTTATTTTTTGTTTGTCAAATGTTAATTCACTTGATAACATTTCTATGTCAAAGCTTGTTTGAATTAATTGTTCTTCTTTTTTTACAATTAAACTTTCATCATCATTTATTTTATCTTTAACGGTAACTGTTTCTTTTTGATTTAAATTATCAAACTCGTCAATAATAATATCTAAATAATTTGATATTGAATAGTCATTTTTATCTTTTGAAAGTTGAATATTAATTTCATCGAGGTTATTAATGATCATAGGAGAATCAGATAAGCCAATTAATTTTCCTCCACCTTTTTCTTTAAACCTGTCAAACCTTCTTTTTAAATTCAACCAATCATTTTCAAGAATTCTTTTTGAAATACTTAATTCTTGTTTCTTCATTTTATTATCATAAACGTCCAAATCTAGTATGAACTCGACAATTCTAGCTTCTTTATTATTTAAACCATAAATAGGCATTGTAGCAAAAAAATCTGACCAACCTGATTTTTGCTCAATTATAAAACTTGAAGCGATTTGTTGGATATAGATTTTCCGTAAGTCTCCTTTATTTGTTAAAACTTTTGGAAGTTGCCAATTTAGAAATTCTTCAAGATATAAATGGAAACCATAATTTTCGTCAGACGCACCTCCATTATCGTGAATAAACATTGGTCGACTTTCCAAACCTGTATTAGCCAGTAGACTTCCATAATAAACATCTATTAATTGAGACTTTCTATTAGGACTTTGAACAAACCTACGTATTGTAATTATGTCTCCATTTGCATTTTCAATTTCTAATAAAACGAAAGATTGCAGCACACTATGAAATGTATTTTTGGGATATTCTACTTGGTCTTTTAAAACAGATTGCATTGTTTTTTCAAATCTACCACCAATTAATTCCTCAAAACCAAGTGCATATACAATAGCTTGGAACAAGCTACTTTTTCCACTTGTATTATTTCCTCTAATAATATTTAATCCATTTTTAAAAGTATGGAAAGTACCAAAAAGACCATTATTAGTATTTACATCTATTTTTATGTTATTTATTTTAAGCATTTTGGTTTTTCCATTTTTTATAAATTAAATCTATACGACTATCAGTGATTTTTCTTTTTCCTAAGAAATTTAAGAAATCAATTTCTTCTTTTAAGTATTCTGAATCTTCGAGTATTTTTTGATAAAAAAGCTCTCCTTTTTCCTCTAGTTGATATTTTCCATCAATTGTTGAGCAAATTCCTTCGTGGACAGAATAATTTAAAGCTCTGTTTAAACTTGGCTCAATTCCCCAAGTTTTTGAACTTTCAGTATAATTACTTAGGACAAAATTCTTTAATGAATCTTTATTTTCATTACTTTTCAAAGCCCAATTTATTAAATGAAGTTTCAGAAGGCTAGATTTATAACTTTGACAACAAATTTTTAATATTAACACAATTATTCCAATAGTATATGAAGGTCTATATTCAGAAGGAATAGAGATTGGTTTCTTAGAAAATGTAATTCTTTCAGCGTATAATTCCATTTATTCAAAATTTATTGGACATCTAAATATCCAGTCAGCTAATGCCCAATTTGTTAATTTAGAAATCATTTGTGGAGCTAAATTTTTGAATGAATTTTGTAATTCACTTTTTAATAAAACTCTAAATTCTTCATATAAATCGCTTGGGTCTTTAGTATTTGTTATACATCTTTCTTCAATTTCTGATTCAATTACACTTGTAATATTTAAAAAATTTTCATAATCTAATGAATAATCTTCATTCCATTTAATTAATATGTTGTTCCCTTCTAAATAATTTTGAACGTTTATATCAACTAATTTGTCTAGATTTGCATCAAAGTTTGTAGAACTAGAATTTATTCTATGAGCGTTTTTATTTTGAGAATTTTCAATTAATGATATTTTAGAGTCTTTCCATTTTAACTTGTCATGAGATTCTATTTGTGTTTTAGGAATGACGTTAATTTTTATTTTTGAGTTTTCAATAGCGGTATTTAAAAATGGGTGTAAAAAACTAATGTCCTCAAATATTACTTCAAAATCATTATTGTCAATTATTGATAAATTCCAACTTTTGACTTCTTCTTTTTTTTGCGAGCAATGTTGTACAATATCGTTTTTAGCGTAAATAGGAGTAACGAAGTACCATTTTTTGATTTTGGTAGTTCCTAAGACTTTTTTTAATTGTCCTTCGAATGTCTTAAGTTTTTTTAAGTCTTTGGATATTTTATCTCTGTGTTTTTCATAAAGGTCATTGGTAGAATAATGTTCATTTGGGCAATAACATTGAAAAGCCTTTCCTGTTCTAGTGAATCCTTCGATGCCATAATCGCCTGGAGTTGCTTTAATTTCTTGATAAGATTCTTCTCTGAAATTATTCTTAAAACATAATTGAGAAACACTTTCCCATTTATTGCCATCAAAAGTTCCGAATTCTGTTTTTATCATTTATTCTATTTTTTTTAGCATTGGCTACAACGCCCGGGTATTTGCGAAGAAGCGGGCTAAAATGCACTATCCTTCAATTAAGTACCAAAGTTACAAAATAATTACTGAACTTCGATTAAGCACCGAATCCACTTTTTTGCAAATACCTTGTTGCAAGAAGCCTTTATCTAATTTTATTTTTAAAGTCATTTATTACTTCATTTATTGCTTCGTCAAATGAAATACCACTCTTAAAAGCAGAGCCATATCCTCCAAAAGTTTCGTGTGACAATTCTCTTTTATTTAAATCATAATGATAACCCTCTGTGGATTTCATACTATATTTAATTCTTATGTAATAACCATCTTTATGGGTATTATAAAAATACTCAATTTCTCCACTTCCGTCATATTCAGAATTTCTATATACTTTTATATCTCTTGTTGCACCTTTACTATTATTTGACCAACCACCATCAAATTCAATACTATAATTAGATGAAGAACTATCTGAAGAACTTGATTTTGAACTTCGTAAAATTTCATTAAAATTAGAAGCATTAGAAACCGCTGCATTATTTTTTTCCCAATTAAAAGTCATAGTTTTTATGTTAATCTTGCCATATATCAAAAAAGGCTCTTTCGGGCAAATTCTACAAGTTCCTGCTAACCAACCTAATGTAACTTCTCTTTCGTCTAAATCATAATCATCTGGATGAAATGCAAATTTTTCATCTTTACCTGTATTTGGTGAAATTTCATTTTTATATTTAACAACAAATTCTTGTGCGAGTTTATTATATAATTCAATCTGATTTCTATAGTTTTCTGGTGTTTTCAGCAATTTTTCAGGTTCTTTCGTTTTTGTAATTGTTGTCTTAGTTCTATTATTTCCTTGTGATGTATTTGAATTTTTGGCAATTGTTTTATTTGTACAACCTTCAATACATTTACCCGAACTATTATATCTATAAATTTCTCCATTTTTTTTAGCATAAAATATACCATTTTGTTCGTGATATGCTTCGTCGTAAATAATAGGAATAATTACTTTACCTGTTTTTATACTTATATAACCCTTTATTCTTTTACCATCTTCAGAATTAATTTCAGCACCTGATAGACCAAGAATACTACCATATAAGTAGTCATAAATTAATGGTGTTGTTATTACGCCATTTTTATCTACAAAACCATATTTACCATTTTGAACAACTAATGAGTAACTTTGATAATAATTTTCTGTTATACTCTCATATTTATTTTTCCAAGATTTGTCAATTGCTTTATTTGACTTTACTTGACCAAATGTTATAATCATTTTTAATAATAATGTTAAAACAAAAATTTTTCTCATAAAACTACTTTTAAATTTACCTACTATCTTTTTTGGGTATCTGTTCGGCTTCTTTTCCCCGCTACAATTTTTATGCGTGATTTTCGTCATAAGGTTTCATGCAACTAGTTAATATACGCAACTTTACCTATTGCGTTTTTTGTATTGTTGTTCATTTTCAAGTGGTTATGGGTTGCTTTCATATTGCGTCTATTTCTTGTTGCGTTTTTTGAATTGTATAATGTTTTGTTCATTCAATATTACATTACAAATATAAAACTATTTTTCATTTTTAAAACTATTTCCCCGTTTTTATTGTGCTAATCCCAAGTGTTTTGATTGGCAAACGGGGGAACTGTATAGGCTGGGTTGGTCAGGGATTGTGATTGTATATAGCAATTATAATTTTTTTCTGATATTATTATGCGGTTTTTTTGCTATCTTTGCCACCAAAAAAAACCTTGATACCATCGGATGCTATTTTTAATATCAAAAATCAGAAGCAATTTGAAAAAATAGCTTTACAAGTTTTTCGTTATCAATATGAACATAATGTAGTGTATCGGGAATTTTGTAACCACTTGAAAATAAATGTTTTAGAAATAAAATCGGTTCGGAAAATTCCATTTTTGCCTATTTCATTTTTCAAAACTCATCAAATCATTTCTGGTTCAAAATCTATTGAACAAGTATTTACAAGTAGTGGTACCACGGGGGCAACAACAAGTAGTCATTTTGTTAGCGATGTTGCTATGTACGAAAAAAGCTACCGTTATGCTTTTACACAGTTTTATGGCAACATTCAGGATTATACCATTTTAGCCCTTTTGCCTTCGTATTTGGAACGAACGGGGAGTTCGTTAATATATATGGTGGCCGATTTGATAGCACAAAGTAACAATCCAGACAGTGGTTTTTATTTGAACGACCACAACAAATTAGTAAGTAAGATTCAAGAACTCGAAAAACAAGGAAAAAACACTTTACTTATTGGGGTTACGTTTGGGTTATTGGACGTTTTGGACCAGTACCAGCTGGAGCTGCACAACACTATTGTAATGGAAACTGGTGGCATGAAAGGCCGCCGAAAAGAACTGATTAGGGAAGAGTTGCATGGGATTTTGTGTAAGGGGTTTGGGGTTTCTGGTATTCATTCTGAATATGGGATGACCGAGCTTTTGTCGCAGGCCTATTCGTTTGGTCATGGGGTGTTTGAATGTCCGGCTTGGATGCAAGTATTGGTTCGAGATACCGAAGATGCTTTGAGCTATGTGCCAAACGGCAAAACTGGGGGTATTAATGTGATTGATTTGGCCAATATCCATTCGTGCTCGTTTATAGCTACCCAAGATTTAGGCAAAAGGTATGACAACGGAACGTTTGAAGTATTGGGCAGGTTTGACCATTCGGATATTAGGGGTTGTAATTTGATGGTGCTTTGAAATCGTATCCATTGGCAATTCCTTTAATTGATTTTAATAAGTGTATTATAATGAAAAAAAACGGGATACGAACGGTTTTTATGATGCTAGGGCTGTTTGCTATACAGGTACATGCTCAAGATTTTGAAGGTAGAAAATGGAAGCCTTCTTTTCAATTGGACAACCGTTTTTCGAGTATCAATTCGATAAACATCACCATTTTTGGGGCAAAAGTGGGCATGCAATACAACAAACTGGCTAGAATTGGAATTGGTGGATCATTTATTGTCAATCCTGTAAGTTTTGATTATTACAATAAAAAGAAGAAGATTAATGAAACAAATGTGTTGCATTTTTGGTATTTGAGTGTTTTTAATGATTGGATTATTTATAAAGACAATCGATGGCAGGTATTTGCAACGGAACAAATTGGCTATGGAAAGCCTCGTTTTCAGAAAGAGATTAATGACGAAATTGTAAGTAATGTTAATCGGAATTTGATTGTAAATGAATTTTCTGCACAAGTAAATTATAAGGTTGTTCCGTGGTTTGGTTTAGGCACGGGCATTGGCTACCGCCATATTTTGAATGGCGAGGCAACGCTGAAACAAACATTTGACGCTCCAATATATATTGTAAAAGTAATAGTGTATCCTGAAAATATCATTAGATTGAAACGAAAAGAGTAGCTGTTTGACAGTTGGGGTGGCGGTGTTGATTGAAAATTGTTGGTGCCTTGAACTGCACCCCGACCTGAGTGGAGCTCTTTTTTTTGGCCGCTCGACGGTTTGATAGGTTTGCGGCCAAAAAAAAAGCGGGAACGGAGGGCGGAATAGGTGCCCAAATAAAAAAATATGTTTTGTAGCAGCTTGAAATGCTCTGTTTTGTTTAGACATTTTTTTTTTTTTGGCCCTGAAATGCAAGCTAAGTTCTTGAAATCAAAATGCTTTCCCAAAATATATGATGTTTTACATTTGAAAAAATACACTATCTTTGCCAAAATTAATGTTTAGATGAATAATAGAGCTGGAAAAAAGGATAAAACAACAGGACGGTCTAATAGTACAAGACCTCATTCTAATAAGCCCAAACCTCCAATGGCCAAAAGGGCTCAGGGGAAAAAAGCGAAACCAAAAAATGGAGAGGAGGCTGCAAAAGTAACTATGATGGACAAAAAACCACAACAGGCTGCTAAACGGCAAAAGGTATCGGACGAGATTCGATTGAATAAATATATTGCCAATTCTGGGGCTTGTTCTAGGCGAGATGCCGATATTTATATCCAATCGGGGAATGTGAAAGTGAATGGTGTTGCGGTTACCGAAATGGGCTATATGGTAAAGCCTGGCGATGTAGTGAACTTTGATGGAAGTGTGATAACGCCCGAAAAAAAGGAATATATTTTATTGAATAAACCCAAAAATTTTACTACATCGATGGACGAAGGGCAAGAGCATCGACATGTTTTGGACCTTTTGCGAGGGGCTACTACGTCTAAAATTGCAGCTGTTGGACGGATGGACAAGAATACTACGGGCTTGCTATTGTTTACAAACGATACGGATATGATTCGGAAATTTTCGTTACCAAATCAAAAATCGCCTAAAATATATCAAGTTTCGTTGGACAAAAATTTGAAATTTGAGGATTTAGAAAAAATCAGCAAAGGAATGGTGCTTGAAGGACATAAGGTGTTTGTAGAAGACATTAGCTACATAGAAAACGAACCCAAATCGGAAATAGGTTTGAAACTTCGGACAGCGAATGTAAAAGTTGTTCGGGCCATTTTTGAACATTTTAGTTACGATGTTTTGAAAATAGACCGGGTGTCGTTTGCGGGATTGACCAAGAAAAATTTGCCTAGAGGAAATTGGCGTTTTCTTACAGATCAGGAAGTGATCAATTTGAAAAATGCTTAACAAAAGCTGATTTATATACAACAATAATGTTATAAATGTTTGTTTGGGCGTTCCCAAAGGGTCGGACTTCTGTTGCAAACAACGTTCTTTGAACACCAAAAGAAATATCATATTGTGAAATAATCTTTTTTGATTACCACATTCAGAAACTATATTCGTGCAATACCCCCCCCCTTTTGAGAGCTTCTAAAAGATTTTCACTACTATCCCTAACGCAAAACACGTTACATAATAAGCATTTAAAAGGCTGTCCAAACAAAAATTGGACCGCCTTTTTTTTATTTTATGTTTCGTAAGGCTTCTCTTTTGCTTAATGGTTTTAAATTTGTTTCCGCAACATAATTCAAAACTCCATTTGGATTATAACGGCTATACTCTCGCAAGGCCCAACCGATGGCTTTTTGAATAAAAAATTCTTTTGATGTTTTGTGTTTTTCACATTCGGATTTTAGTAGCTCAAAATCTGTTTTGTCCTTGTAGCTCAATTGAAAAATAATGGCACTGCGGTTGAGCCACATCGTGTTGCTGTTGGAAAAATTTTCGATCACTAAAAACTTTTTTTCTGGAAAATGTTGTAGGTATCCGCCAAGTAAATATTTTGCCACTACATCGACAGAGTCCCACCACGAATGGGTAGTAAGTAAATACGCTATTGTTGAAATATCAGATTCTTGGTAGTTTTTTTTGAAATATTTCATACCAATTTCTATGGCACAATAATGAAACTCTCTCGACTCTTTTTCAAACAAAGTTGTTATTATTTGTCTGAAATTGTTGATCAATTCGGTTTGGTATTTCTCGAACACTGTTTTTTGAAGGCTCCTTCTAAGTTCGGTTTTAATTCCAATAAATTTAAAATTATCTTTCATATAGGCTTCCATTGACAATGCCTGCTCTGGATTTTTATGTTCTAAAAATACGTTTTCTAAGTGTGTGATAAAATCCATTTTCTTACGGTGCTATTTTGTTTTTTTTTTTAATTATTGGCTTTTTTAATCGTTTAATTTAGTACAAAAAGCCGAATAACCAAAGGGGAATCGAATTTTTGTAACCAGTTTCTATTTCGTCTTTTACCAAAAAAGAATTGGATATGTCTTGTATTTGTCGGGCTGTTTTGTTTCGTCCGCCAATTTCAAAAACATATTTTTCGTTTACACAAAAATCGCCTTTTGAGGTATAAGTAACCGTATTTTGATTGCTTTCTACCATATTGATAAAAAAAGTTTCTCTCAAAGTGCCTATTTCTGGTTTTTTTTCGCTCAAGGCAAACATCAAATTGGTATTATGCAAAAATATTTTTTCGGGTTTGTTCAAAATCGAAGTAGTATTCACACTATGAAAAAGTCCGTAAATCAATTTTGCAGCACGCAACATGCCTATCATTTCGTAGAGTTTTGTTCGACTACAGCCCACTTGTGCTGCCAGTTTTGTTACATTTGGAGTAAACGGCACCGATTGGGCAATGATGTACAACAACTTTTTTACTTGATGCAAAGTTGCAAATTCAATAGGAACAATGCTTGGCAAATCGGTATCGATAATCAAATTGATGGTTTGCTTCAACCGTTGATGAACAAATTTTGTTTCTTTAAAAATAGGGTACGAACCCCATTCTAAATATTGTTTGAAATAAAAAAGCGGTTTTTCAATTTTTTGTATGAGCTCTTCTGCAATATTTTCATGATTTTGTATCAATTCTTCAAATGTAAAATGAGGCAAATCCATAGCATATTTAATGCCTAGAAATTCTCTAAAAGAGAGTTCTGGCAAATGAAAATGAAGCACTCTTCTACTCAAATCGGCTCCAGATTTTTCTAATTCTAAAATGGATGAACCCGTGATGAGCATCTTCAATTCTGGAATTAAATCGTATATATTTTTGACTTCTCTACTCCATTCTGGGTATTTGTGAACCTCATCTAATAATAGAATTTTTCCGTTATTTTGGGCAAATGTTCTAGCAGTATCCACCAATGTATGTTGCCTGAAATATATATCGTCTAGGGTAACATATAAAGCTTCGTTGCCTTTGTAAGTGTCTTTCAAATGTTGTAAAAAAAGCGTTGTTTTGCCCGAACCTCTCGATCCAAAAAGCATAATAGCCCTTTCGTCCCAAGGAAGGTTGTACTGTAATGTACGATGAAAATCAGTTGTAAGATTACGTACCAGCTTTTTTTGAGTTTCAAATAATGTTTCCATTTCTGTCTTTTTTAACAGACGCAAAGGTATAAAAATTGTTATATATAAAAAACATTTTTTGTGATTTTTTGTATTTTATAAATTACAATTATTGTATTAATATGTATTGTAGAAATAACAATTTAAACTAAAAAATGTATTTTATAAATT
>NZ_MUGT01000106.1 GCF_002217205.1 Flavobacterium branchiophilum NBRC 15030 = ATCC 35035
AATTTTGCGTAACGTGAGTTATTATTTCTTAAAGAGTTTTTCGTTTGTAGCCGAGTATGAATTTTATAATTATTACAATTCATCCAAAACTATAAATAACAAATACGATTTTTTGACTGCAAGTTTAATTTATCAAAAAAAAGACAGCAAGTTTGAATACAAGATTGCAGCAACCAACTTGCTCAATACTACCTCTTTAAACGATGATAGTTTTACGCAGTTTTCTACAAGAACTTCGCAATATGTGGTGCAACCAAGGTATATCATTTTTAGTTTGAAGTACAATTTGTAAATAAAATCGTTGTATAAAGTTTGTTAAAAAATGTAATGAAAAATGTAATGAATAGTATAATTTAATAAAAATTTAATTAATTTTATATAATTTTATGTGAATAAATATATATGATACAAATTATAAAACATTTTAATAAAAATTAATAGCAATCACCATAAACTTAAAAATTTAAAAAAAAATAGAAAAAGTTAACTTTTTGCAAAATAATTGTTTTATTTGTAAAAAATTTGCTTTTAGAGATGAAAAAAAAAATATATGAATGGATCTTTTTCAAATTAATGGGTTGGAAAATTGAAGGTTCATTAAATCCAAATATTAAAAAATGTATTTTAATGGTGGTGCCACACACGAGTGCACATGATTTTTATTTAGGAATTTTCACACGAGGAATAACCGAATTAGAAATGAATTGGGTGGGAAAAAGGGAACTATTTAAGTTTCCACTTTCTTATTATTTCAAATACATGGGCGGAGCTCCATTAGACCGTTCGGGAGGGTTGAATAAAGTAGATAGCATTGCTGCTTTATTTGAATCACGAGAAACTTTTAGACTAGCCATTGCTCCTGAAGGTACCCGAAAAAAAGTTACTGAATTAAAATCGGGATTTTATTATATTGCATTAAAAGCAAATGTACCCATAATTCCTGTAGCATTTAACTTTGGCCAAAAAAAAGTAAGTTTTGGCAATCCTTTGCAACCCAGTGGTAATTACGAAAATGATTTACCTATTTTATTACAAAATTATAAAAACGTCAAGGGTAAAATTCCAGAATATAGTTTTGATGTAAAAGATTAAATAATTTTTTGGATTCAAATTTTCTGAATTCAAAAAATTGACAAAACCGCAAAGATTTTAAAATTACAAATTATTCTTATATATTTTATTTTTATTTAAAAATTAGATTAATCTAAAATAAACAAGCTATAAATTAATGTTTTTTGGGCGTTCCCCAAGGTTGGACCTATTCGTTGCAAACAACGTTCATTGAACTCCAGAAGAAATATAATTTTGTGAAATAATCTTTTTTGATTTCCACATTCAGAAATTATATTCGTACAATACAACACCCCTTTTGGGGTCTGGGGGGCTTCTAAAAGGATTTCCACTGCTTTCCCTCACTCAAAATCCAGTAAAAAGAACATTCCTTCTTAAAAATTTACAAATTTGCTATGTTTTTTTAGGATTTAACAATTAAACCTTACAAGCCAAACCTTCATCTATTTCAAGACTTCAATACAACAACTTTCAACTTTTAAACTATTAAAATTTCCTTAAAAACACTATAAAGTTTGAATAATTGACAATAAAAATAGTTACTTTTGCAAAAATGACTAATCTTGAAAATTACTATCAATTAAAATGGTAAATAAATTAAAAAACATACTTTTTTCTACACGATTAATGGCAATTTTATTTTTAGGATTTGCTATTGCCATGGGAGTAGGTACTTTTATAGAAAGCAAATACAACACAGATACTGCCCGAATTTGGATTTACAATGCTTGGTGGTTTGAAGGAATTATGTTGGTATTTGTATTAAATTTTGCTGGAAATATCAAACGATACCAACTGTATAAAAAAGAAAAATGGGCAACACTGCTCTTACATTTGTCTTTTATTTTTATTATAACGGGAGCTTTTATCACAAGATACATTAGTTTTGAAGGTGTAATGCCTATTAGAGAAGGTGTTACAGAGAACAAATTTTATTCTGATAAAAATTTTATAAGTATTTTTGTAGATGGCAAGCATCAAGGTGCTTTAAAAAGACGTACTTTTGAAAAACCAGTATTGTTTTCAGAAGCTACAAATAATCATTTTATTTTAAAAGAAGCTTTCAGTGGTACACCTTTTGAAATTTCATTAAAATCTTATATTATGGGGGCTCATGAAGCCATAAAAGAAGACAAAAAAGGGAAATTATTTTTTAAAATGGTGGAGTCTGGAGGAGGCAACAGACACGAACATTATTTAAAAGAAGGAGAAGTGATTGACATTCACAACATACTTTTTTCATTAAACAAATTTGTAAAAGGAGCCATAAATATTTCTATTAAAAATAACGTTTATACCATAAATACACCTTTTGATGGTAATTTTATGCGAATGGCTGATAAAATGCAAGGAAATGTTTCAAAAAACACCGAAGCTCCACTAATGATCCGTTCTTTATACAATGTAGGGGGTAGTCAATTTGTTTTTCCTGAACCTGCAAAAATTGGTTTTATAGAAATGGTGTCGAGCCACGATTTTAAGGCCAAAAAACAAGATGATGCCCTCATTTTGACTATCAAAACCAACAATCAAACAAAGGATGTTACCGTTGTTGGATCAAAAGGCAAACAAGGCGAACCGCAAATCATTAAAATTGGAAAATTAGAATTTACACTTGCTTATGGAAGCAAAGCCTATACGCTGCCGTTTCAAATCAAACTCAACGATTTTGTGGCACAAAAATATCCTGGTACTGAAAAAAGTTATTCTTCTTACGAAAGTCATATTTCCGTTTTAGACCAAAACAATTTTGATTATAAAATATTTATGAACCATGTATTAGACTACAAAGGATACCGATTTTTTCAATCGTCTTTTGATCCCGACGAAAAAGGAACAGTTTTATCTGTTAGTCATGATTTTTGGGGTACTTGGATTACATATATCGGATATTTCATCTTATTTTTATCATTAATGGCTATTTTATTTGTAAAAGATTCTCGATTTGCCGATTTGAAAAGAAAATTAGAAATTGTAAAATCAAAGAAAAATCTGTTATTAATTATTTTATGTACAAGTTTTAATCTGGTAGCTCAAAACCATCAAAATAAAGTGCCCACCGACCAACAATTGGATTCTATCATCAACAAATATAAGGTTGATGAAATACATGCTGCAAAATTTGGCCGTTTGATTATCCAGGATTTAGGGGGTAGAATGAAACCTATCAATACATTTTCATCTGAATTATTAAGAAAAGTAAGTCATTCTGATAAGTACAAAGACATGAATGCCGATCAGGTATTTTTGTCAATGACACAGTTTTCAAATGTGTGGTTACAAATGCCAATTATCTACATTAAACCAGGTAACGACAGCATACGCAAAATAATTGGTATTCCAGCCCAGCAAAAAATGGCTCGTTTTGTAAACTTTTTTGATGAAAAAGGCAACTACAAATTGTCTAAATATTTAGACGAAGCTGCTCGAACTGCCAATCCAAATCAATTTGAAAAAGACATTGTTGAAAGTGATAAAAAAGTCAATTTGATGAATTCGGCTTTATTTGGAAGCATTTTGAAAATTTTTCCAATTCCAAATGATGTAAACAACAAATGGATTTCATATCCAGAATTATCAGAAGTCAAATTAACGGGCATGGATGCTGTGTTTACCAAACAAATTTTGCCTATTTATGTGATGTCTTTACAAAATGCTGCTACAACAAAACAATATAAAGAATCTGATTTTTATTTGGATGGCATGATGAAATATCAAAAAAAATACGGAAATAAAGTATTACCCACACAACAAAAAATAGATACAGAAATATTATATAATAAATACAATACATTACAAAAACTACCATATATCTATTTGACCCTTGCCTCATTAATGTTTGTGTTGGTTTTAATACAAATTTTTACAAACCATCAACTTTTAAAACTATTAATCCATTTTATTCATCTAGTAATAGGGTTAACCTTTGTAGTTCATACTATCGATTTGATTGCTCGATGGTATATTGCCGGTCACGCTCCTTGGAGCAATGCCTATGAATCGATAGTGTATGTTGCATGGGCAGCCATGTTTTTTGGCTTATCATTTGACATCAAATCCAAACTTACAGTAGCCTCTGCAGCATTTGTTACTGCCATGATTTTAGCCGCCGCAAGCGCCAATTGGATAGATCCAGAAATAGCCAATTTACAACCCGTACTTAATTCCTATTGGTTAATGATACACGTTGCGGTAATAGTGGCCAGTTATGGCCCGTTTGCTCTAGGCATGATTTTAGGTTTTGTTACCTTACTTTTAATGGTTTTTACAACCAAAAACAATCAAAAAACCATGACCTTACACATACAGGAGCTGTCAATTATCAATGAAATGGCACTAACCGTTGGTTTGATCATGCTTACAATTGGCAACTTTCTTGGCGGACAATGGGCCAACGAAAGTTGGGGAAGGTATTGGGGCTGGGATCCTAAGGAAACGTGGGCACTTATTAGCATCATGGTTTATGCCTTTGTAATTCACGCTCGATTTGTACCCGCTTTGAGAAGTAAATGGTTGTTTAGCTTAATGAGCATGTATGCCTTTATTGCCATTTTGTTTACTTATTATGGCGTAAATTTCCATCTTTCTGGTTTACATTCTTATGCCAGCGGCGAGGCCAAATCATTAAGTTGGATTGCTCAATGTTTTGGTTTTATTAGTTTTATTGGAGCTATTTCCTATTTTAAATTTAAAAAATACTATAAAAAATAAAATCTTATTTAATCTTACAAAATGAAAAAAGCACTTCAAATTATCAGCATTTTATTATTTTTAATATCAATTGGTATGCACGCTCAAAACAATAAAACCATACATTCATATAAAGTTAAGGACATTGAAGGAAAAGAATTTGATTTTGCCTCTTTGAAAGGAAAAAAAATCATGATTGTAAACACCGCTTCAAAATGTGGACACACTCCACAATATAAAGATTTAGAAACCATTTACAACCGTTATAAAAATCAAAATTTTATTATTATAGGTTTTCCTGCCAATAATTTTGGCGAGCAAGAACCTGGAACAAATCAAGAAATTGTTACTTTTTGTACTCAAAACTACGGGGTTACTTTTCCGATGATGAGTAAAATTTCTGTTAAAGGCAGAGACATACACCCTATTTACCAATTTTTAACCCAAAAAAGCAAAAATGGTTTTGCAGATTCTTTTGTTGAATGGAATTTTCAAAAATTTTTAATCAATGAAAATGGCGAATTAGAAAAAATAATAGCTCCTGGCATTCTGCCAACAGATAAAATTGTTACCGATTGGATTGTCAAAAAAACAACCAAATAAATCATTATTTCAATATAAAAAGCCCCCAAAATGAACATAAAAACCATTCAAATAGCACTGTTTTTTGGCATTTCTGCTATAATTTTAGGTGCCTTTGCAGCTCACGGGCTCAAAAAATATATTACTCCCACAGACATACAAACATTAGAAACTGGTGTAAAATATCAAATGTATCATGCCCTTTTTTTGATTTTTATTGCCAATAATCAATTATTTACTCCCAAAGGAATCAAAAACATTACTTTATTTATAAGTTTTGGTGTGCTCCTTTTTTCAGGATCTATATACATTTTGGCAACTGCTGCTATTACACATATTCATTTTAAACCCTTTGGCATCCTTACGCCCATTGGAGGCATACTTCTTATTATGGGCTGGTCGCTAGCCTTAAAACAAACTTTTAACAAAATAAAATAAAAAAGTTAGAAAATAAATCTTATATAAAATATAATTTTTACCTTTGCACTTTATTACAAATCCATAAGCACCAACATTCAATGGGAAATTATATTCAATTTACGAAATCGATTGCGTTAAATGAATTGACACTCAACCATATACTTTTTTATTACAAAAAAGTAAATCCCATTTGAAATCAATATAGACATTAAAATTAGCACATCTTTTATTAAATTTTATAACAACACACACACAAAACATTAAAAAAAACATTTATGGAAAACAACATTCAAACCACGAAATCGATTTCGTTAGAAAAATATGGAATCCTTAATACCTCAGAAATTATCTACAACCCATCGTACGAGGCATTGTTTCAAGAGGAGTTAAATGCAGACTTGCAAGGCTACGAAAAAGGACAACTAACAGAACTTGGTGCTGTAAACGTTATGACGGGTGTGTTTACTGGACGCTCGCCAAAAGACAAATACATTGTAGAAGACGATATTACAAGAGACACCGTGTGGTGGACTTCAGACAAAGCCAAAAATGATAACAAACCCATTTCAACAAACACTTGGGATGCCCTAAAACAAAACACCTTACAACAACTGTCTAACAAAAAATTGTATGTAGTAGATACTTTTTGTGGTGCAAACGAAAACACCCGCCTCAAAGTACGTTTTATTGTAGAAGTTGCTTGGCAGGCTCATTTTGTTAAAAATATGTTCATCAGACCCACAGAGGCCGAACTCGAAACTTATGGCGAACCAGATTTTATTGTACTCAATGCTTCAAAATCAGAATTTAAAGATTTTGCAGCACATGGTTTAAACTCAGAAGTATATGTTGCCTTCAATTTAACCGAAAAAATGCAGTTAATTGGCGGCACTTGGTATGGTGGCGAAATGAAAAAAGGTTTGTTTTCTATGATGAATTACTACCTTCCATTACAAGGTATAGCCTCTATGCACTGCTCCGCAAACAAAGGGAAAAATGGCGATGTAGCCGTATTTTTTGGCCTTTCAGGAACTGGCAAGACCACTCTTTCTACTGATCCAAAAAGAGAACTCATTGGCGACGACGAACACGGATGGGACAACGAAGGGGTTTTCAATTTTGAAGGCGGATGCTATGCCAAAACCATCGATTTGAGCCAAGAAAACGAACCAGATATTTTTGGAGCCATCAAAAAAGACGCTCTTTTAGAAAATGTTACCGTAGATGAAAACGGCAAAATCAATTTTGCAGATGGTTCGGTTACTCAAAATACCCGAGTTTCTTATCCTATTTACCACATCAACAACATCGTAAAACCTGTTTCTAAAGCAGGACACGCTACAAAAGTCATTTTCCTTACAGCAGATGCTTTTGGTGTATTACCTCCCGTATCCAAACTTACTCCAGAACAAACAAAATATTATTTCTTATCAGGTTTTACTGCAAAATTAGCAGGTACCGAAAGAGGTGTTACCGAGCCTCAACCTACTTTTTCTGCTTGTTTTGGCAAAGCCTTCCTTTCGCTTCATCCTACTCAATATGGTGAAGAGCTTGTAAAAAAAATGGAACAACACCAAGCCAAAGCCTATATGGTAAACACGGGTTGGAACGGTACAGGCAAAAGAATTTCTATCAAAGATACCAGAGCCATCATCGATGCCATTTTAGATGGATCTATAGAGGAGGCCGAAACTACCAATATTCCAATATTCAATTTGAGCGTTCCAACCCATTTACACGACGTAAATACTACGATACTCGATCCAAGAAATACCTATGCTGATGCCAGCGAATGGGCTGCAAAAGCTACTCAATTAGCCGATTTGTTTGTGAAAAATTTCGTTCAATATACCCACAACGAGGCAGGCGAAAAATTAGTAGAAGCAGGTCCAAAACTATAATTTTTAGGGCACCTAATCCGCCCTCCACTCCCGCTTTTTTTTCTTGCCGCAAAAAACCAATAATACGTAGAGCGGCAAGAAAAAAAGAGCTCCGTTCAGGTCGGGGTGCTTCATAAAAAAAAGGTAGATTCAAATCATAACAACTTACCTCTAATATAAATTAAATTCAAAAAATCCTTAATACTGCAATCAGTAATTAAGGATTTTTTTATATACATATAAAAAATTATAATTTAGATGAAAAATTTTTATACAAAATAAACATTACAACTCAAGCATCTGAATACAATTTTCTCTAATATTCCATACAGTATCAAAGTCCATTCAATTTAGTTGTATGATTAAAAAAAACGAGACGAAATTTACCGTATTTCATCTCGTTTTTTACACACAACCGCATTAGAGCACATGGTATCTTAACCCAAAATATAGCATCCTACCATTTATGGGACCCCAAATATTTGTAGCATTAAAATAAGGACTAAAAGGCTGATCTCCATCTATAAATAAATTTTGTTGTTTAAAATTTGTTGCATTTTCAACTCCAATATAAGCATCCCATTTTTTGTAAAATGTTTTTGATACTTGCCCAGAAATTTGACAATATGCAGGTGAAAACGTATTCCCTGTTTCGTTCAATGGGTTTTGAGCGGTTGCCATTAATCGTTTAGATCCAATCCACTGAGTTGTAAAATCAAAGTGAAGGTGGTTGTCTAGTTCATAAGCCAAATTTATAAATGCCCTATTTTTGGAAGTTAAAGGTTTTTCCAAAAGTTGTTGATTGTAAGTAGTTTTTACATCCATGTATTTATAAGCCAATCGAACATCTAATTTTGGAATCATTTCATAATTAATTTCTAACTGATATGTTTTGCTAAATGACTGACCTTCAAGATTATAAAATTGAATTTGATTGATATTAGAGTCTGTATCTACAACAACTTGGTTCTGAAAATGGGTTTGAAAAGCATCTAATATAACAGTGCCATTCTGATTATTTAATCGAAATTGTTGTTGAATAGAAATTCCAAAATTCCAAGATTTTTCTGGTTCAAATCCATAAGCAAATGGCAAATGTGCATTCTTATAAAAAAATGTTTTAGAACTCATCAAAAAATTTGAATTTTCAGACAAAATAGAGGCTGTTCTAAAACCAGATCCTGCAGAAACTCTCAGTATGGTATTATCTGTAACTTGATATTTGAAGTTCCAACGGGGTGTCAATTGGGTTTGATAGCCATTATGAAAATCCATTCTCAATCCAAAAACTGCTGAAAATTTGGCATGGGGTACAAAAGTATATTCAACAAAAGCACCTAAATCTTTTTCATGTCTTACAAAATTTAGGCTTGAAAGTGTTTCAAAAAATCGATCATTCTGATATTGTAAACCCAAACGGTATTGATGTTCTGTTGTATTCCATATCGATTGAAAAATCAGACTCGCTTGAAAAGATTGTTGTTTTCCATAATAGGTATTGAACCCATAATAAGCATCGTTATTAAATTGATTTCCAGACCAAAGCAAACCAATAGATTGGTATTTTTGATTCTCAAAAACATAACCCAATTTGCCAGAAAAAGTATAATTTTGTACATTAATCCCAACTCCATACTGGTTTGTTGTAAATTGATCCGTACTTTCATGAAATGCCAATTGACCTGCCTGTCGAGTATCTTTCAATGCTTTTAGCATCCATTGTGCCACAAACCCTCGATTGTTATCATACCTCCATCGATTCATGATATTGATTTGATTACCTGTTGGAATATCCAAAAAACCATCGCTATTTTGATCATTTTTTCTAAATACACCATTGGTATGAGTAAATAATGCCGTACTCCAATTTGAAGTAATTTTTTTAGCTAAATGAAAATTTATTTCTGTTCTTCCTAATTCATTATAGTATAAATTCAGAAAAAAAGGGGGCATTTTATCTGGCTTTAATGTTTCAATATTGATTTGTCCAGTCATACTTTCATATCCATTAGCTACAGACCCTGTTCCCTTTGTAATTTGTATGCTTTCTATCCAAGGGCCAGGAATAAAAGTCATACCAAAATTTCCAGACAAACCTTTAATTTCAGAAATATTCTCGGTTGTGATTTGTGCATAATTTCCTGAAAGTCCCAACATTGCAATCTGTTTGACACCTAAAACAGCATCCGTAAAACTAACATCTATGCTTGGATTTGTTTCAAAACTTTCAGACAAATTACAACAAGCCGCTTTTAACAACTCTTTTGCCCCCATGGTTGTTGTATTCCTTACGCTTAATTTTGAAACATAAGTTGTTGGTTTTCTGTTTATAAGCACAACTTCATTTAAGTTGGTTGACAATACTTTTTGCACAGGTCTCTCATATTGACAACAAGGGGGTAATTTTGCATATACAGCATCATGGGATCTATAATCTTCTGTATCATGACCAACATTTGCCAAATTTTCTTTAATTCTTGAAAGAGGCATTTTTATTGAATCAAAATGAATAGTAAGTAATTGCGTGTCGATATCCCAATGGACAGTTTTGATATAAGGACTTTTTAAAGTTTTAACAATACGATTTTGACATAACTCACAATTGCCAAAAACTTTAAACGTTGCTTGTTTTATATGTTGTGCATTTGCACAAAAATTAATTATCAAAAATAAAAATAAATTTATTTTTGAAATTTTAAAAAATATCATCATTGTATTAAATTAAAATGTATTAGTACTAATAATTCTTATATGAATTATTTAAATTGTAGCCAATAATGGCTGTTTACTATACATTATAATTTATTTTAGGCATCAACCACATTTTTGCATATCCTGTATGCAAAGCTACTTGATCCCAAAAAAAGATTTTTATTTTAGTTTCATAAACCGCTTTGTTTACAAACTCAAACGTACAAATTGCACTACAAATAGTAATCCAGTTAGAAACACAACAACACCAAACGGATAGGCATTTTTTGGCACAACCTTTTGATTTAGCTTTTTTTTCAACCGATTTATTACAACATGATTGTTTTTTTGAAGTATTTTCGATATTTTTTTTACAACATGATTTTGAATTGGTTTCACATGCCAATGATGTAATTGGACACATCAAGCATCCAATTACAAACAAAAGCATCAGTATTTTTTTATTCAAAATCATAATCACAGTTTAATATAAGCTAGGATATTGAGCTGGATTTAAGTCGTGCATCATACCGTATATTTTTTCGTAAATATCTTCTAATGAAGGCTTTGAAAAATAATCGCCATCTGTACCATAAGCAGGTCTGTGTGGCTTCGCAGTAAGCGTTTCGGGTTTACCATCTAAATATTGGTATCCATTTTGCTCTTCTAATATTTTTTGCATCAAATAGGCCGAAGCTCCTCCAGGAACATCTTCGTCAATTACTAAAAGGTGGTTGGTTTTTTGCAAACTTTTTACTACTTCATGTGCCTCGTCAAAAGGCAATAAAGATTGGGCATCTATAACTTCGCAATCAATTCCAATTTCTAATAATTCTTTAGCCACTTGTTCTACCATTCTTACAGTTGAACCATAAGAAACCACTGTAATATCAACTCCCTCTTTGATTATTTCAATTTGTCCTATTGGTGTTTTGAATAATCCAAGATTTGAAGGTATTTTTTCTTTCAATCGATAACCATTTAAGCATTCTATTACTAAAGCAGGTTCGTCTGTTTCTAATAAAGTATTGTAAAATCCTGCCGCTTTTGTCATGTTTCTTGGTACTAAAACATGCATGCCACGAACGGCATTAATTATCATGCCCATTGGCGATCCAGAATGCCAAACACCTTCTAGTCTATGACCTCTAGTTCTTACAATTAATGGGGCTTTTTGTTTGCCACAAGTTCTGTACTGTAATGTTGCCAAGTCGTCACTCATGATTTGTATGGCATATAACAAATAATCTAAATATTGTACTTCTGCTATTGGACGTAAGCCTCTCATAGCCAATCCAATACCTTGTCCAACTATAGTAGCTTCACGTATGCCCATATCGGCCACTCGCAAGTCGCCATACTTGGCTTGCATGCCTTCTAATCCTTGATTGACATCGCCTATATAGCCAACATCTTCACCAAAAATTAAAACTTCAGGATATTTTGAAAAAATAGCGTCAAAATTTTCTCTCAACAACATTCTACCATCAATATCCTCTGCATTTTTATCATAAGTAGGCACAACTTCTTCTATATTTTTATAGGATTTGTTTGATTCAGAGTGCAAATGGGAACTAAATTTTGGCTGTACTCTGGCAAAATAATTTTCTATCCATTTTGACAATCTGTAATGTCCAGACTCGCCAATAACTAAACGCAAAACTTTTCTTGCGATTGAAATGACTTCTTTATGAATTGGTTCTTTGATACTTTTTAAATCAGACGCAAATTGTCTGATATAAAATTTATTTTTGCTCGACTCGGCTATAGACTCAAGGAGCATTACCAAATCATTTTGTTCCGTTTTAATAGACGATACAAAAGCATTCCAAGCCGCTTTTTTGCCTTCAATCACTCTTTTTTTGGCATCCCTTTCCAGTTGGTCTAGCTCTTCAGACGAGGCAATATTAGTTGCAATCATCCATAACCGCATTTGTCTGATACAATCAAAATCACGTTCCCAGTGAAGCCTTTCTTCGTTTTTATAGCGTTCGTGAGATCCAGAAGTAGAATGCCCTTGAGGTTGTGTTAATTCATTAACATGTACTAAAACTGGAATGTGATTTTCTCGAGCTATTTTTTCTGCTTTTTGATAGGTTTCTATCAAGTTTACATAATCCCAACCTTTTACTCTAAAAATTTCGTATCCTTGGTGTTGATCATCTCGCTGAAAACCTTTCAAAATTTCAGAGATATTTTCTTTGGTTGTTTGGTGTTTGGCATGAACAGAAATACCAAATTCATCGTCCCAAACACTCATCAACATTGGTACTTGTAATACGCCAGCTGCATTGATTGTTTCAAAAAACAAGCCTTCAGACGTAGATGCGTTGCCAATAGTACCCCAAGCAATTTCATTACCATTGTCTGAAAATTTTTCAGCATCTATACCTGAAACATGACGATAAATTTTAGACGCTAATGCCAACCCAAGTAATCTTGGCATTTGCCCTGCGGTTGGCGATATATCGGAACTGATATTTTTCATTTGCATTAAATCCTTCCAATGCCCTTGATCGTCTAATGAATGGGTAGCAAAATGGCCTCCCATTTGTCGGCCAGCACTCATCGGATCATGCTGTATATCAACATGTCCATACAATCCAGCAAAAAACTGTTCGATAGTTAATTCGCCAATTGCCATCATAAAAGTTTGGTCTCTGTAATATCCAGAACGAAAATCGCCCTTTTTAAAAAATTTTGCCATAGCCAGTTGCGGAACTTCCTTGCCATCTCCAAAAATGCCAAATTTGGCCTTTCCAGTTAGCACTTCTTTTCTTCCCAAAAGACTACATTCTCGGCTAATTAGGGCTGTTTTATAATCTTGAATTACTTCGTTTTTAAAATCTTCAAACGATAGAACAGTAGTAGTTTCTTGTTGTGTCATGTATTTGAGGTCTGAATTTTATAATAATACAAAATTAAATAAAAAAAAATTATAAAATCCTTTTTTTTTAAATTTTTTAAAATAAATATTTGACAATATTAAACCTTAATTTAGCTTGTATATTATGGATTTTTTAATAAAATCAAATAAAAAAAACACATTATGTTTTTATTTTGTTGATTTTATAACTTTTTAAAACCATTTTCGTGTAAATAAATTTGAAAGTGTAGTTGTACTTAATGTTACAATAAATCGTATTTTTTGGTTATAATTTTTATTGGTTATATCCCAACCATTTGACGAATATATAGGAAAATACAACTCGAAATAATCGGGTACAAAATTCAATCTTATTCCAGAATCAAATACAAATTTACTGTTTTTGTATTGATTTTTATAAGCACTTACATCGCCATAAACTTCTACCCAATTCCAAATATTAGTACTGGCATTTATAGCCGTAAGCCACTGATTGGCATAAGCATCTGTTAATTTTGTTTTGAAACCACCTTCGGCAATAATGATTTGCTGACTAAAAAGGCCATGACTTTCTGATCGACCAAGATAGTTGTAATCAAATAAATAATCGGTTGGACGGTCTAAAGCAAAACTAAAAAAATCTGTAGCAGTATTTCTATATAAAAAAGCACCCGCAAACCATCGAACATTCAATTGTCTGTTATTTTCATACAATTTTCTAAACTCAAAATTAGTAGCGATTTTACCAAATTTGCTAGATAATTGTAAGTTATTTAGAAATCCAAATTTTTTGGCCATTTCAGTATTATTACTTCCATATTTGGCATCAAAAACACCATAATTATCTGTTTCCTTGAACGTTACAAAATTACTTGTAGCCCTATTGACGGCTACATATCTAAAATTTAAAAATTGTCTTTTGTTGTCTCTTAAATCATTTTCCCTAATTGTAATTCCTACAAATGGTGTAATTTTAGTATATAAAGCATCTGGTGCATAGTGAGACATTAAACCAGATAGTCCAAATTGACTTCTGTACCAACGGCTTTGTCTATTAAATTGAGCAAAATAAACAGAAAAACTACCCGTCAAAGACTTAGTTTTGGAAGCATACAATGGTTGAATGTCATAATTAAATGGTTTGTTCAAAATGGCACTGTTATGAAAACGCATTCCTACCGTAACGCCATCGTACAAATTGTAACCCACAACGGGTACATATAAAATTTGATTATAATCGGCATCTTCAATATCTTTCATAAATGCAAAGGAAAATGGCTTATTATTTGGAAAAAAGCCTTTTATTTTTTTCCAATTATTTCGTCGGTTATATTCGGGTACTTCATTAGTAAGATTCAAAACCAAATGGTCTATATTTGTTTTTGGAAAAGTAAAAATACTATCCCGAGACACATTTTCGATCCATTTTTTAAATACAATTTGATTGTTTTTCAATCCATATAAAGGGATAGGAACATTGGTTTGGGTTCTATTTTGAATTGTAAATTGCAAACTATCTTGTTTTTTTACTAAATGGCTTATTTTATAGTCAATGATATCTCGTTTATCAACTAAAATATCAAAAAACCAATCTATTTTTTTTGGTGCTTTTTTTTGTAAAACCTGTTTCAAATCTGCTCTTGATGTAATTTGGGTTTTATTCAAATTAAAATATTCTTGAAAGGATTTCAAAACAATTTCATTTCCTAAATAAGCATCTAAATACTTGAAAGACAAACCACTACGGTATTTTCCAGCAATTTTATCATTAAATCGGATAAGGGTTTCTTTTGAATCACCAATTGGTTGATCTAAATTTTTTCTGGCCATCAACATATAAAAATAGCTATATTGTTCGTTAAAATCCAATTGAAATACATGATAGCCTTGTAACAATTTTAATTTTGAAAGAGAACCCGTCATTTTCATATCAGGATAATTTTCTTCCATGTATTGCATCATCAAAAATATTTGAATACCATCTATCAAAAAATTATCTTTTCTAATATTTATTTGCAAACTATTTCTTAAATAATTATTCAAATAAGTTTTTAAAAATTTCTGTTCAAATATAAATTCATTTGAAAAAGGACTTAAAAAAGAGGGCAATTGGCTTAACCCATATAATGGATTTCTGTCGTAATCTGCTTGAGAAACTAGGAGTTTTGAGTGTGGAAATGTACCCAAATTTTTATTAACAAAATCACATACTTTATTGATAATCAATATTTTTTCAATTGGAGCTAGTTTTTTATCTGTTAAATTGGTTTGAATTTCCAAATCGTTATTTTTATAACTCAAAAAATCTGCTTTTGTATTACAAATTAATGTAAAGTGCATTTTATTATTTCCTTCTAATATAATTTCATTTATATTTTCTATATTTTGTTGAGATTTAATTATCAAATCTGAAAAAATGTTAAGGTTTTTTGGTGTTTTAAAATTCAAATATAAATGGAATTTTTCTAAATAAGCATCTTCTAAATCGGCATTTTGTTGCATTACAAATTGATGATTTTCAAAACGACACGGCAATAAAAAACAATCCTTTAAATGGTAATTGCCTTTTTCATCAAAACCATAATCTGTAAATTTTGCATGAGGAAGTTTGATTTGGTAATGAATTGTAAAATTAATTTTTTGATTTGGTGCTAACTTTTCTGGTAAATTAATAATGATAAAATCTGTAAACTGAGCAGGTCTTTCCCAGGAAAGTATTTTATTTTTATCAGAAAAAACAGTATTAACTTGCGTATAACCTTTATCTTTTTCGGACGATAAATGAAAAGTTCGGACAAATTCATCAGAAAATCTTGCTGCCAAAAAAGTGTTTTTGCTAGAATACGCATGATTCCAATCATTCAATACTATTTGGGTCAAAGTATCTGAAGAAATATTATGGTATGTAACTTGTTGTACAATATCCATTTTTTTATCAATATCATCCATTTTCACATCAATATGGATGATATTTTGAGAAAAAACATTGCAATTTATCAATAAAAATAAAGAATATAAAAAAAAATTAATTATCTGTTTAAACATATCTAGTTGTAAAAATTATAAAAAAAATAAAAATACAACAAATTCCATCAAAAATCGACTAAAAAAGTAAAAAATATTTTTTTAAATTTATTTTATTATCAAATTGTTATTTTTTGAACTAAAATTTAATCTAATTAATAAAAAAAGTTTAATTTTGTACCTTATTGGGTGATTTCTCTCCAAAAGAAGGAATTTTAAATATTATTTTACAAAAATAGTTATTATGTCTGAATTGAAAGAATTAACTGCAAAGACATTTATTGACCTCGAAGAGCAATTTGGGGCACACAATTACCACCCACTTCCAATCGTTTTAAGTAAAGGCGAAGGAGTATATGTTTGGGATGTAGAAGGTAAAAAATATTACGATTTTTTATCAGCATATTCTGCTGTAAATCAAGGGCATTGCCATCCAAAAATTATCCAAGCATTGATACAACAAGCTCAAACACTGACACTTACATCTAGGGCATTTTTTAATGATCAATTGGGGCCTTATGAAGCTTTTGTAACAAAGTATTTTGGTTTTGATAAGGTTTTACCAATGAATACTGGAGCAGAAGCAGTAGAAACAGCATTAAAAATAGCTAGAAAATGGGCTTATGAAGTAAAAGGAATAGCCGAAAATCAAGCTCAAATTATTGTATGCGATGGTAATTTTCATGGTAGAACCACTACGATCATATCATTTTCTAATGATGAAAATGCACGCAAAAATTTTGGGCCTTACACTTCTGGATTTATTAGTATTTCGTATAATAATTTAGAAAGTTTAGAAAAAGTTTTAAAAGAAAATCAAAATGTTGCAGGATTTTTAGTAGAACCAATTCAAGGAGAAGCGGGTGTTTTTGTGCCAGATGAAGGTTTTTTAAGTGGTTCAAAAGCCCTTTGTGAGCAATATAATGTGCTTTTTATTGCAGACGAAGTTCAAACGGGCATCGCTCGAACTGGAAAATTATTGGCTGTTCATCATGAAAATGTCCAACCAGATATATTAATTTTAGGTAAAGCCATTTCTGGTGGTGTATATCCAGTTTCGGCAGTTTTGGCTAATCATGCTATTATGAATGTGATAAAACCTGGACAACACGGATCTACTTTTGGCGGAAACCCTATTGCTGCAGCTGTAGCCATAGCCGCATTGAAAGTTGTAAAAGACGAAAATTTAGCAGAAAATGCAAATTATTTAGGAAAAATTTTCAGAAATAAATTAAATGACTACATTAAAAATTCCAATATTGCTACATTAGTAAGAGGAAAAGGATTGTTAAATGCCATTGTAATTAATGATGCTGAATCTAGTGATACGGCTTGGAATATTTGTATGGCATTAAGAGATAATGGTTTACTTGCAAAACCTACACATGGCAATATCATTAGGTTTGCCCCTCCATTAGTAATGAATGAAACCGAGTTGTTGGATTGTGTATCCATTATCATTAATACGTTGCAACAATTTGAAAAATAAAAGGAATATTGAAAATCTTTGTTCAAATTATAATTTTTTAACAACTATTTTTTTAACTATACACTTTTAATTGAAAAATATAAAAGTTGTTTAATACTTATCAAAGTGTTTGACAACTTTTTTTTGTTTATAAAAAGTTAAACAAAATAGCATCAAAACAAACCTAAATCGTTTTCGTTGATAACTAAATGTGTAAAAGTTTGTTTTGTAAACATAAAAAAATGTATTTTTATCAAATATTTATTAAAAAAAATATTGTTCTTGCAATTTTAATCAAAATTAAATTTGCTATTGGCAACATAAGTAACTATTTTATAATTAATTAACTAAAAAAACTATGAATTCAGAACAAAACAAATCCAATCAATCTGCCTTGTACACCTTGATATCGGTGTTTTTCTTTTGGGGATTTATTGGAGCCTCAAACGGTGTGTTTATTCCATTTTGCAAAGCCAAATTTGGATTAGATCAATTTCAAAGCCAACTTATCGATTTTGCATTTTATGGAGCCTATTATATAGGTGCCTTATTGCTATTTATTATAAGTAGTGGTATCAAACGAGACATATTGAACTCATGGGGTTTCAAAAAAGGAATTATCAATGGATTACTAATCAGTACGGTAGGAGCAATTTTTATGATATATGCTGTAACAGTAGGTAATTACGCATTAATTTTAGGAGCATTATTTGTAGTTGCTTTAGGATTTTCATTACAACAAACTTCTGCTCAACCTTTTGCCGCCTCGTTGGGCGAGCCTCAAACTGCTTCGAGTCGTTTGAATTTAGCCGGAGGTATCAATTCTTTAGGCACCACTATTGGACCAATTGTTGTTTCGTTGGCCCTTTTTGGGGTGGTTTCTGGCGTAAATATCGATGAGTTTGCACAAAAAGCGGATTCATTAGACGCTATGATAACGCTTTATATGGCTGTGGGTGGTTTATTCTTGTTGGCCGCAGCATTGTTCTTTTTTTCCAAAAAATTGCCTGCTGGCAAAATGGACGCTACATTTGAATCGGCCTCAAAAGCCCAAACAACTTTGATAGCCATAACAGCCGTTTTGGTTGTTATTTTTGGTTACATTTTTTCGAGATATGAAAATGCAGATTTTATAGAACATTTTATTAAAAACAAAGAAAAAGATTATTTAGGACTTACTTTAACGGTTTGTACCCTTTTGGTTGTAGTATTTGGCTTATTATTTGCTAATGTAAAAGCTCAAAAAAATCCAGAAGGATGGGGTGCCATGAAATATCCACAATTAGTATTAGGGATGTTGGCATTATTTACTTATGTTGGTGTAGAAGTAACCATTGGCAGCAATTTAGGAGAATTACTAAAAACCGCCGATTTTGGAAATATCGAAGGTGCTGGTTTAGCTCCTTATATGTCTATGTATTGGGGAAGTTTGATGATAGGACGTTGGGCTGGAGCTATTTCTGTTTTTAATCCAAGTGATAATTTAAGAAAAATTTTATTAATTGCCGTACCTTATATTGCTTTTGCAGTGGTTTTAACTGCCAATGCGGTATCAGGACAAGACATCAAACCTTTATATGCTTATGCCTTTGTAATCCTATTTCAAATTGCTGGTTTCTTTTTAGGAAAAAACCATCCTTCTAAAACATTGATGATTTTTGGATTAATGGGAATGGTTGGCATGTTAATTGGGTTATTTACAACTGGTATCGTAGCTACATTTGCCTTTATGAGTGGTGGTTTATTTTTAAGTATCATGTGGCCATCTATTTTTGCATTGGCTATTACTGGTTTAGGAAAATATACGTCTCAAGGTTCTGCTTTTTTAGTAATGATGATTCTTGGTGGAGGTATTATACCACCATTACAAGGTAAAATTTCTGACATAATTGGCATCCACAATTCCTATTTTATTCCTGTATTGTGTTTTGCTTTTATTGCATTTTATGGATGGTATGTTTTTGAATTACTTAAAAAACAAGGTATTGCACACGAAGTAACCGCAGGTGGTGGTCATTAATACCAATTGCTACTATACAAAAAAACCATTAAGAAATTCTTAATGGTTTTTTTATGATTATTGTTTTCATTTTATTAAATAGAAAATTTGCTTTTATAATTAGCAATGTTCTATTTTAGTAATTTACTTATACATCAAAGCATTTGAAATTGAAATGCAAAACATCATTTATTCATTATGTAAAAATGCTTGCCTGTTCAAAAGTGTTTCTTCAGATTCCACATGTTGATCGTCTGGAATACAGCAATCTACAGGGCAAACAGCTGCACATTGAGGTTCATCATGAAACCCCTTACACTCTGTACATTTGCCAGGAACTATATAATAAATATCGTCAGAAATTGGTGTTTGAGCAGCATCTGCATCAACCGTTTCACCATTTGGCAAAACCACTTTGCCACTTAATTTTGTTCCATCTTTATACCGCCAGTCATCAGCTCCTTCATATATAGCTGTATTAGGACATTCTGGTTCACAAGCACCACAATTGATACATTCGTCTGTAATAATAATTGCCATTTTTTTTAATTTTTTTATAAAAATGATTAAAACTAATCTTTAACTCATAACACTTGATATGCGTTATTTTTTTTACTTATTTTTGTGCAAAATTACAATCAATTACATTCATAAACAAATCAATATGACATTAGCACAAAAAAAATATATTTTTATTGAATTAGGTCGCTTTTTAAATCAATTTTCGCAAAAAGAAATCCAAAAAAATTTAGATGTATTAGAAAATGAATTGTTTTTTGAAGATTTTCAAAATCTAATTGCCCTTTCTTCGTCTCACAATGGTTGGTTTACATCAGACAATGTGATATTTGCCGTGGACGCTTGGGCCAAAGCATTAACAAAAGAAAATTTAGATCAATGGCTTCAACCCTATCAAATTACAACTACTACACCAAAAACGGTAGGATTAATTTTGGCAGGAAATATCCCATTAGTTGGTTTTCATGATTTTATCACCGTGTTGCTATCAGGACACCGAGTGCTCATCAAAACCTCTTCCGACGACCAACATATATTGCCATTTTTAGCCAAATACATTCAAAAAATAGAACCAAAATTACAAGATTTTATCACTTTTACCAATGGTAAATTAGAACATTTTGATGCCGTAATTGCAACAGGCAACAACAACACGGCACGGTATTTTGAATACTATTTTAGAAACAAACCCGCCATAATTCGCCAATCTCGCAACTCGGTTGCTGTTCTCAACGGCCAAGAAACCAAAGAACAAATGCAAGCTTTAGGTCAAGACATTTTTAGATATTTTGGTCTTGGTTGTAGGAATGTTTCCAAAATTTTTATCCCCAGAAATTACAATTTTGATTTGTTTTTTAATGGCATGTTTCCTTATCAAGACGTGATTAAATATGAAAAATATGCTAACAATTATGATTACAATAAAGCCGTATTTTTGATGAGTAATTTCAAACTTTTAGACAACGAATTTTTAACCATCAAAGAAGACGAAAGCTACTCCTCCCCTATTTCGAGTATTTTTTATGAATATTACGAAGATCTTGACACATTACAATCAAAATTAGAACAAGATAAAGACAAAATTCAGTGCATTGTATCCAATCAATTGGTGCCAAATAGTGTTGCTTTTGGACAAACCCAATGCCCCAATCTTTGGGATTATGCCGATAATAGGGATACAATGGCGTTTTTATTGACTATTTGATTGAAAAACAAAGCATTTTTAAACGCAAAATCCATTTTTAAACTCCATTTTTTTGATTCAAAAAATTATTAATTTCACAAAAAAACAGCTGCTTTTTTTTATAATATTTTTTTTTTAGAAATATAAAAAATAATGTTGCAAAACTAATACCATACACCCCAAAAAACACTTGAATAAGCCCAACGCTAAAACGATTTTGTTAATAAGATTATGAAACTATTAGCAAAAAATTAACCCATTTTTAAAACGAATTTACGAAATTTGCAACTTAAATTTTGGAAAATTACTACACACAACATGAAAAAACATAATTATAGTGCAGGACCATGTATCTTGCCACAAGAGGTTTTTGAAAAATCAGCTCAAGCTATTTTAGATTTTAACCAATCTGGCCTTTCTCTTTTGGAAATTTCACACAGAAGCAAAGATTTTGTAGCCGTAATGGACGAAGCTAGAGCCCTAGCTTTAGAATTACTAGGACTTACAAACAAAGGGTATCAAGCACTTTTTTTAGCAGGTGGTGCTAGCTTAGAGTTTTTGATGGTACCTTTCAATTTGATGAAAGAAAATGGTAAAGCCGCTTATTTAGAAACTGGAACCTGGGCAAGCAATGCCATCAAAGAGGCCAAATCTTTTGGCGAAACCCTAGTGGTAGCCTCATCAAAAGAGGCTAATTTCAACTATATTCCAAAGGATTACACTGTTCCGGCAGATGCAGATTATTTTCACTGTACAAGCAACAATACTATTTTTGGAACTCAAATGAAAACATTCCCAGAATTAGACATTCCTGTTGTTTGCGACATGAGTTCTGATATTTTTTCGAGAGTGTTAAATTTTACCAAATTTGATTTGATATATGCTGGAGCTCAAAAAAATATGGGACCCGCTGGAGCCACTTTGGTAGTAATTAAAGAAAGTATTTTGGCAAAAACAGGTCGAAATATTCCAAGTATGCTCGACTACGAAAAACACATCAAGGCCGATAGTATGTACAACACACCACCCGTTTTTCCAGTATATGCTTCGTTATTAACCCTTCAATGGTTGAAAAATTTAGGTGGAATAGAAGCCATCGAAAGAATCAATAATGAAAAAGCAGCGCTTTTGTATGCTGAAATAGACAGAAACCCTTATTTTGAAGGCACTGCAAACGTTGCAGACCGTAGCCACATGAATGCCACTTTCTTGCTCAAAAACCAAGAACAAGCACCCATTTTTGATGCCTTATGGAAAGCCGCTGGCATATCAGGATTGCCAGGACACCGCTCTGTTGGCGGATACAGAGCTTCTATGTACAATGCACTGCCGCTAGAAAGCGTTCAAGTATTAGTAAATGTTATGCAAGATTTTGAACAAAAAATGTCGGAATCTAATTTTTAAATAATAAAAACTGTCGGATAATATTTGAAAATAGTATCAATCTTGATTAATTTTAACCTAAAATATTTAATAAAATCATATAAAAAAATGAAAGTATTAGCAAATGATGGTATCTCAAAAAGCAGTATTGTTGCATTAGAAAAAGGCGGATTTGAGGTAATTACTACAAAAGTAGCACAAGAGCAAGTAGCCAATTATATAAACGAAAACAACGTAAGTGTCATTTTGGTTAGAAGTGCCACAAAAGTTAGACAAGACATCATCGACGCTTGTCCTGGTATAAAAATTATTGGTCGTGGTGGCGTTGGTATGGATAATATAGACGTGGAATATGCCAAATCAAAAGGAATTCACGTTATCAATACTCCCGCTAGCTCTTCTGAATCTGTGGCCGAATTGGTTTTCGGACATTTATTCAACGGGGTTCGTTTCTTGCACGATTCAAACCGAAACATGCCATTAGAAGGCGATTCTAAATTTGAAGCCCTTAAAAAAGCCTATGCTAACGGGGTCGAATTAAGAGGTAAAACTTTAGGAATTGTAGGAATTGGACGTATCGGACAAGCCACTGCAAAAATGGCATTAGGACTTGGTATGAAAGTAATTGCTGCCGACAGTTATATCGACAAAGTAGATGTTACAGTTACCTTTTTTGATGGTCAAAGCATCACCACTACAATTGTGTCTCAATCATTAGAATCCTTGTTGGCCGAATCCGATTTTATCACCCTACATGTTCCTGCTCAAAATGGATACGTCATCAGCGATGCCCAATTTGATAGCATGAAAACAGGCGTTGGAATTGTAAATTGTGCCAGAGGTGGCGTTATTGACGAAGTAGCTTTAATCAAAGCATTGGACAGCGGAAAAGTAGCCTTTGCAGGTTTAGACGTATTTGAAAATGAACCAACACCAGAGGTAAAAATTCTTATGCACCCAAAAATTTCATTAACTCCACACATTGGTGCCGCAACAGGCGAAGCTCAAGACAGAATTGGAACAGAATTAGCCGAGCAAATTATCAAATTATTACAATAAATTCCTAGCGAAACTATTTGATGGTGGTGGAACTTTTTTTTAAGGATACTCAATTTTTATAAGTAGCACAGCCCTCCGCTTTCAAAAAGCACTCCAACCCGCCATTCGCTATATCTTTTTATTTTTAAGCCCCAAAAAAAGGGGCTTAAAAACAAAAAGGATGCCACTACTGTCGGGGCTATACAACTACACTACCCTTTCAAACCACTCCACAAATCCTATACAAAAGCAACTTCTTTCAAAAAAAATTTTTATATAATTCTTTTTTGAACTAATTTATATTGAATAAAAAAATAAATAACTTCATACAATATATAGCTATACAATGCAAAAATAACTTTGTAATGGTGTAAAATCTCATTTTTTATCAGTCAAAATTACTGCTATAAAAACATTTCCTTTTTGAATTACATTTTTTTAAAGGTAAACATTCAATTTCATTTACTTCCCTAAGTGCTTATTTTTATTGAAGTTCATCTACATTCGGCCGCAACGAAAGGTTGGGGGCTACTGGTTGTGCATCTGTCTATCGTAAATGGTTTTTAGTTGCAAATCGCCAAATCCATAAATTCCTTCTCTCTCTGAAAACTCTGAAAACACAACCTGAAATTCTGTAGAAATCGTGTCAATTATTGCTTTTACAACTTGGTCTGGTCTGCTCAAAGTGTTGTTTAAAGGAAATCTATCAATTGCTGCTTGACATACCGCTTCTAAATATTCAAAACAGTTAGATTGTTTTTTAGATAACTCATTCAACTTGGTTATGTCAGCAATCTGGTATGAAGCCCACAAATCTTTGCCTAATTCAATGTCTATTGGTGTAAACCGAATTTTTGATTCAAATGCCTGTTTGAGTTTTTGAGCGTTGGAAATGCCAAAACCTTTCCAAATATCTGATTTATGATCAATTATTGGAAAAACGCGATAGATATTTAAAGTTACGTTCGTTGCAAGAATCGAAATTAGAAACCACATATTTGTCTGACAAAACAAATCATTCTCGAACCAAAGACAAACTTCTGAATTGTCAGGTATATTTTTTATTTTTTTAAATTCATTTACAGTTTTTATTTCATATTCTTCAGTAGAAATTTTATAAACGTCAGCAAAAAATTCAGCTCGAACCCTCCAAAAGCCAGCCATACTGTCGGCATATACAGTACCGTCAATTAAACATTCTCTAAAAACAATAAAGTTTTGGTTCATTTTTGTTTGACTTAATTGTTCAGCCAAGCAATCCCCGTTTAAAATATGATAGGTTGCCATTATGATGTAGATGTTGTCTGTTTTTGCATTGCCACTAAAGTTAGCCTCTAAAAAAACTGCCGTTAAATATTTTCCAAAAATAGTAAAAAACTATGAAATAAAATAGCATTTATTTACAAATTTTCAAAAAAAAGAGGCACTAGATCCTCTTGAAATGCTAACAAAAACTTTTCGATAACTCCATAAGGGGCGTGAATGTAATCGGTTTAACGCATGGTTGTTTATTTTTTTATAGGTATTCGTTTTCTTTCAGTTCGTTCAACAGGAGTTTAACTCATGTATTTTATTTTTTATTGGTATTCGTTGATTACAATTCATTGCTCGGCTTGTAGATGCAAGGAAAGGCTAGCTGTTGGCAGATGTTTTTTTTTACCAAGTTTTTATTTCGTCATATTCAGGTTCAAAAATATGCTTCATTTCTTCGTTATTAAGAGTTGGTCTTATTTTGTCTAAAAGTTTACTGTAAATTGGAGATTTAAATTTATTAATTGCTTTGAAAACATATCTTTTGTTATATGGTGGCCAATATGGTTTATTTATGTATGTGTTATTTTTTTCAATGTACTCTAACATCTTTAATCCTTCTTTGTTTTTGTATGCAGCAATAGCTCTACAAAAATATAATAATTCATCACTAACATTTTCATCTGGGCTTAATTTATTAACTATGCTTTTTTCATAATATTTTTGTAAAATTGGAAAGAATTCATTATTTGGAAAGTTTTCTATTGATTTAAATATCCATTCTACACAATCCTTGTCGCTATTTAAAAAAACGTTTTTTAGTAATTTTACATCGGTAGTTTTCTTAAATTTTGATAATGCGTAGCAAGCTCCTAATTGTTCTCCACATCTATCAGTTTTCACATTAGACCTTTGTTTTATTATTGAATAATATTTTTCATTTGGTTCAATGTCTTGTAACATCCAATTTGAAACTTTTAAATATGGATGTCTCATTAAAACACTATCAACTAAGACTTTTTTTTCAGTTTGTGTTAGTTTTCTGCTGTCTTCCGCTTTTCTAATTAGTAAATCCGAAACCATAAAATCATCACAAGCGTCTTCGTAATACCACCAAGTTACTTTGGTTGTGTCGTTCAAATGCCCTAAAAGAACTTTAAAATAATCTTTGTCATTTTTGTTAACTAAAGTTCTGTATGCAATTACTCTTATTATAGGGTTTTCACATTTAAGTAGTTTCAGTAATTCTTCTTTAGTACAATTTTTTTTTATATAATTTCTTGCTATTGTATCACTTGACGGAAGTTTTTTTTCTGATGCGAGTTTTTTTAGATGAATTTGTAGTTCAGTTCTAAAATCAGAAATTTTATTCGGATATGGTTTTTCACGTCCACAACTAAATAATATTGAAATGATAAATATATACGTAATTTTTTTCATAATATATCTGCCAACGTCACTCTGTGAAAAAACTGCCGT
>NZ_MUGT01000107.1 GCF_002217205.1 Flavobacterium branchiophilum NBRC 15030 = ATCC 35035
AAATAACTACGCATCTTTGGAATATTTTATAAATATATTTGGTATAACCATTGTCTTGTGGTAAAAATGCCAAGATTTTTTGCTTCTCTAAACTTGAAATTAGCATTTCTGTCTAGCAATGGTTGGCTAAATTCAAAATCCTTTTCGAAGACTTTGTCCCAAGGGAAATGATTGTTTTGGTCTGTCCAAACCAATTGAATTGCAGGAAAGTCGGAAGTTTGATAATAATTTATTGCTTGTCCAAAGTAGTCCGAAATATTTCGGGTATCAACTTTCAAAAATTGAGTGTCGCTATTTTCAAAAAAGTCGCCATAATTCTTGCCTTCCTCTATTTTATGTCCAGCTTTTGCAATTTCTCCTGCGTCATTAAGTATAATATGCAGGGTATTTGTCGGTAAACCAAAAGAAATAATTTCAGGATGGTTAAAATTTTTCCAAAGTCCAACTGTATATGCAAAAGATGGCAAATAGTCAGTTTCTTCTAATAACATAACAGCCCAGCCGAATTTTTCGATGTCGTCAGAAAGCTTTTTTTTATCAATACAATTATGTTCGTGTTCTGTCATCATACGGTTGCTTGCAACATCAGTCTATAAAAAAACTGCCGTTGATTTTTTTTTCAAAAATAATCAAAATCATTGAAATACAATAGTATTTATTTACAAATTTTTTTAAAAAAAAGAGAGACCAAATCCACTTAAAACGCTAACGAAAAACTTTTTGATAAACTTATAAGGATCGTGAATGGAATTGGTTTAACTCATGGTTTTTTATTTTAATAGGTATTCGTTTTCTTTCAGTTCGTTCAACAGGATTTTAACTCATTAACCCAACTTGCCG
>NZ_MUGT01000108.1 GCF_002217205.1 Flavobacterium branchiophilum NBRC 15030 = ATCC 35035
TTTAAGGGGCTGAAACATTTGCTTTCAAACTACTTTTTCTCAAAAAACAATTGATAAAAAATATGAAAAAGCAAGGGAGCTTTTTAATGAAGAAAATTTTCACGAAGCGGATTCTTTAATCAAAGAAGTAAAAAAACCATACAAATCAGTACCGCCAAGGGTAGCTTATCTTGAAATTTTGATAAAAGATAAGTTAATTCTATCGGATTCAGAAATTGATTTTGCTATGATAGAAGAAACCAGAAAATTAATAGCAAGCTATAAAAATAAATTCATAAAATATCAAAATGATAATTATAGAAATGTAATTTTAATAGGTAATGAACTAAAAAAATATCCTAAAGATATAGAAACATTTAACGCAAACAGAGAGGAGCATGAGAAAGAAATTGCATTAGAAAAAGAGCGGGTAGAAAAGAAAGCTTTAGAAGCAAAACAAAAGGCAGAAGCAAATCGAATTAAACAAATGGAAGTAGATAGGTTTGCAAATTTTATTAAAGAGCGAAAAGATAGACTAAGAACGTTCACAAATCCTGATGTTTATACTAACAATGAGATTGGCAATATGAGTACAGAAGAGTTCAATGAATTGCTCAATAAATCAATAATTGAAAATAAACAAAAATTAGAAGAGGAACAAAACAAACTAAATGTGGAATCTATAAGATTAGAAAAATTAGGAGAAAGTAAATCTTATGTTGCTTTTAATGATTTAATATGTTGCTTTTAATGATTTAATTAGATTAGGAAGTATATCAGACGAAGCGTTTGATGAAATTTATAGAAAGGCTAGAAAGGCTAGCAAAGTAGTAAAAAAAAATCAGAGACCTCAATTAGGTTCTTATTCTAGTTTAGGATTTCAGAGTGGTGAAATTGCAAAATACGGCTTTATTTATGAAACAGGAGGTGATAATATAGTTGGCTTTCACTTTTCTGGTCGAACCAGTTTAACTGCAAAAGATGATATTATCAACGGAACCAATCTTAAAAACAAATCAGAAATTGATTTAGGTCCAAGTATAAAATTTTCGAACAGACTCTATTTTAACATTGGTGCAGGTTATGGATTTTATGATAAAATTATAAACAACGATTATTCTAGAGAAATTTCAACTGAAAAAACAGGATATACTGTTGCAACAACAGGTTTAATGTTTAGGGTAAGCCGAGTCATTAGCATAAATGGTGGTGCTTCTTTTATGGACATTGAAAAAGATTTCTATAAACCCGAAATTACTTTTGGTATAGCTTTTAATTTTAAAGGAAAGAGTAGTTATTAATGATCCTAAATGATATAAAATGAAAAAAACAAAACTTTTTAATGTTTTAATAGTGTTACTATTACTATTTTTTGTTAATTGTGAAAATGAATTTGATTATGGAAAACTAATTAATGTCGTTAAAACCACGGAATTCAATAATGTAACACAAACAACAGCAAATGTTTCAGGAAACGTAATAACAGATAATGGTAAATCCTTAACTGCTAGAGGAATATGTTATAGTACCACTCAAAACCCAACCATTAATGACTTAAAAATTGTTTTCAATACAGCTACATTAGGAAGTTATACTTGTAATATTACTAATTTAGCACCAAACGCCATCTATTTTGCAAGAGCGTATGCTACCAATGGCTACGGAACCGCTTATGGCAACACAATCACATTTAAAACGTTGCCAGCTACTATTCCTATAATTTCAAGTACAACTGCTGCAACATCAATCACTCAAATAAGCGCTATAACAGGTGGAAATATTACCAATAGTGGTTCAGCAAATGTTACAAGTCGTGGGGTTTGTTATAGCAGTACACAAACAATTCCAACCATAGCAGGTCTGAAAACATCAAACGGGACTGGAATTGGTACTTTTTCCAGTACATTAACAGGATTATCCCCAAACACTAATTATTATATTAGAGCTTATGCCTCCAATAGTATAGGAACCGCTTATGGTGATGTTAAAACATTTACAACCAATGCGGCAACAATTCCAACAGGGATTACAACAATAGCAGTTTCAACAATTACACAAACATCAGCCTCAAGCGGCGGAAGTATAACTAATGATGGTGGAGCTTCAATCACTTCTAGAGGTGTTTGTTGGAGTAATACAACATCAAGTCCTACAATAGCAAATACAAAAACTATTGACGGAACAGGTATTGGAATATTTTCAAGTTCTTTAACAAGCCTTACTACCGGAACAACTTACTATGTGAGAGCCTATGCAACTAATAGTGCAGGAACAGCGTATGGAACAACTAGTACTTTTACAACATTACCTAGTTTAGCAGTGGGTCAATCTTACCAGGGAGGTATAATTGCTTATATTTTTGTTTCAGGTGATAGTGGTTATATAACGGGACAAACCCACGGTCTAATTGCAACAACTTCCAATCAAAGTACAGGAGCACAATGGGGTTGTTCAGGTACTTCAATATCTGGAACAAGCACAACTTTGGGTTCGGGTCAAACTAACACTACAGCTATTGTTAATGGATGCTCCTCTACTACTAACGCAGCGGCTATTTGCAATAATTTATCTTCAGGAGGCTATACAGATTGGTATTTACCAAGTAGTGAAGAATTGATTAAACTTTATTTAAACAAAAGTTTAATAGGTGGATTTAATAACTCTTTTTATTGGTCATCTACTCAAAATAATTCTATTTCTGCTTATTCTATTAATTTTAATACAGGAACTATAACTACTAGTAGTTCCAAATCAAGTCAAATCTATGTAAGAGCAATTAGAAAATTTTAAAAAGCCTTGATGAAAAATAAAAAGGAGTTCGAGAGTTTTTTGCTATTAGTTAAAAACGTTTTGTATCAATTTCGACTTTGAAAAAGAATAAAATACCCAACTCCTAATACGGTACAACTTCATTACCAAGAATTAGCAAGCATGAGGGATTTGTGTACAACACCATGTTGAAAACGTTAGTAAAAGTATAAAAAATGGCTACAATTATGTTTCTTAATTCTGTATATCACATCATTTTGTTGAAAAGGACACCTTATTGTGAATAACTTTATCTTTTTTTGACAATCCCGAAGCAGCCATTGGCAAAATAAAAGAATTATCAAAAGAACAACAAAATGCAACTGAAGCACTTCGCATTTTAGCTATTGCATATTATCATGCGGAATATGAGCAAAAGGCAGAGCAAATTTGGAAACTTTTAAATTTATAATAAATATGGAAATAGCTGATAATTTACTTTTTGAAAAGGTTCGTTCCATTTTAGAACAAGCGCGAAAACAAGTAGCTCAAGTTGCCAATTTGGCTATGGTTCATTCCTATTTTGAAATTGGTAGAAGAATTGTAGAAGAAGAACAAAACGGAAAATGGAGAGCAACTTATGGAAAGAAAACGCTTCAAGGGTTATCTTTAAAATTAACGGCACAATTTGGAAGAGGTTTTTCTGTGGACAATTTACAAAATATGAGGCAGTTTTTTCTTTGCTACTCAAAATACGAGACAGTGTTTCGTATTTTTCAAAATAATGATAATCAAATAGATAAGTCTGAAATGGCAAGTCAAACTAACTTGAATGTATTTCAATTAAGTTGGTCGCATTATTTGATTTTGATGCGAATTGAAAACAGTGAAGAGCGAAGTTTTTATGAGATTGAAGCTAAAGAACAAAATTGGTCTATATCACAACTCAAAAGACAATACCATTCTAGTTTGTATGAACGATTGGCATTAAGTAAAAATAAAGAGGAAGTGAAAAAATTATCCCAACAAGGACAAGTCATTGAAAAGCCAGAAGATTTTTTAAAGAACCCTTTAACTTTAGAATTTTTAGGATTGGAAGAAAGAAACACCTATTCTGAAAATGATTTAGAAACAAGAATAATTACCAAAATTCAAGAGTTTTTATTAGAACTTGGCAAAGGTTTTTTATTTGAAGCCCGCCAAAAACGATTTTCATTTGATAACGAACATTTTTTTGTGGACTTGGTATTTTACAACCGATTATTACAGTGTTATGTCTTGATTGATTTAAAAATTGAAAAGCTTTCGCATCAAGATTTGGGGCAAATGCAAATGTATGTCAATTATTATGACCGATATGTGAAATTAGATTACGAGAAACCCACAGTTGGCATACTGCTTTGTAAAAAGAAAAACAGCAATTTAGTAGAATTGACCTTGCCCAAAGAAGCCAATATATACGCCACAGAATACAGCTTGTATTTACCCAAAAAAGAAATATTACAACAAAAACTGAACGAATGGGTGGAGGATTTGGAGGAGGAGTGATAAGAATAACCATTAGAAATAAAGCACTATGAATTTTGATGAACTTATACAGCAAATAGAAAACATACATATTGAAACTCAGAAATATGCGGTACAGCAGGTAAATAGCTCTTTGACTATTCGTAATATTCTAATAGGGTTTTTTATAGTTGAATTTGAGCAAAATGGTTTTGATAGAGCCGATTATGGAGCCAATACCATCAATCAAATAGCCAAAAGAGTAAAACATATCAAAGGGATTTCTGCACCTCAGCTATACCGTTTTAGAGATTTATATCTTAGTTATCCTCACATTTTATCGGCAGTGTTGAGAAAATTGGAAAATACAAGCATGATAACCCAAAACATATTCTCGACAGTGTCGAGAAAATTGGAAATCATGCCAAAAAAACGAAACCATGGTAGAATATGCCACAGCAGGATTAACCAATGATGTATTTGTTTCTAAATACCAAATAGAATTACCTAGTAAAAAGGTATTGGAGAATTTTATTAGAAATGAGATGAAAATGGAATGAATGGGTGGAGGAATTGGAGGAGGGGAAATAATAATTAAAATATATGAGATGAAAAACGAAACATTAGAAGATATAGAAATGAGTTTCAAAATAATAAGTGAAAAGATAAAAAATAATGAAGTTTTAAGTTATTATGAACAAGAATTTTATTTTGAAATTAGCGAAAAAGAACTAAAACAAAATATTATTTTACTTCCTCAAATGAAAAACTATGCATTTATTATTTTTTATAATATTTATTTAACAGATGTTAATACAGAAATTTATGAAATGTCACTATCCCATTCTAATGGAATTCCAATTAGAGAGGTTTATAATATATTATTAAATAAAAATGAAATTTTGGAGGTTTTAAAAGAATTTTCAAATAATTTTAAAATCGAAGTTTTAGATTACAAAAAAGTATATAAAAAAAAATAAAATTTTAAAAGATGTAATAAAAAGAGAGTACAATTATGTAAAAGCAAAGATAGAAAAAGAAAAATATAACAGTGAAGTAAAATGTTTTAATGCAGTTTTAAGAGCGAAAAGAATTTATTTGCATTTTGAAAATCTTAACATAAATAAAAAAAAAATATTATTAGATAATAATGAATACGATTTAAACCTAGATTTTTATGTTCACATAGCATTTCGTCATTACTATCATATTTTACAAGAAACAAATCATTATTTTGGCAAAGATCATTTTAAAACAATAAAACCAGAAGAATGGAAAGAAATAATAGAAAAATTATCAATTGTATTTAATAAAAGGAAAATAAGTTTAGAAGATATTGATGTTATAAACTTTATGTTAAATGATATTATCTATAGATTAACAATAAATAAAAAAAAGAAATGTTTTTCAAGTTTATTTCCATTGAAAGAAGAAGAAATTAATAAATTAAAATTAAATACAATCATTAACTTACAAAGATGAAAAAAATTATTTTAATCGTTTTATTATCATTAAGTTATTTATCTTATTCACAATTAGATAGCATTTCATATTATAATGGAAAAGGAGATCTTTTAAATGCTCTTAGATGTTCTGATAAAATGAATTTAAGCAAGTCAAATAGTGATTATGTTGAATTATTGACTTGGAAAGCAGAATTACAATATGAAATTGGAAATATTAAAGAGTCTGAAAAATATTATAGAATAATTGAAAATGGTTTAGATTCGTTAAAAAATGAGTTCATTGGGAAAGAATTTTATCGACATGAAATTGGTGTCGTTTACTTTGATAATAATAAATTAGAAGAAGCAGAAAAAAATTTTTCAATACATATAAATGAAATAAAGGATAATGATAATAGAGTAATAAATTCAATAGAATTTATAGCAGAAATAAGTAAAAAAAATGAAAACTATAATAAAGCTGATAGTTTGTATCAAAAAGTTATAGAACTTAGGATATTGAAAAATGGTAAAGATGAAATGTATTCAAAAACATTAACATTATATGCACAGTTAAAAGAAAAAGAGAAAAAATATGAATCAGCTGAATCTCTATATAATGAATCAATAAAAATTAACTCAACATTACAAAACAATAACTATAAACCAAATGTATTTAAGGCAATGATGTTTAGTGATATTAAAAGATATAAGGAAGCGTCTTGTTTCAGCCCCTTAAAT
>NZ_MUGT01000109.1 GCF_002217205.1 Flavobacterium branchiophilum NBRC 15030 = ATCC 35035
TACCAAATACACATATAAAATAGTCCAATATACTTGTTCATTTTTGCTAAAATTATTCAAAAAAAATAGTTCCGTAGCCCAGCTATGCAACGATTTTTCTTGAAAATTTTTTCTAAAAAATAACTACGCATCTTTGGGCTATTTTATAAATATATTTGGTATTAGATACTTTTCATCAAAAAAAAGAAATTGAAGTATAAAAAAAACGCAACTATCTAAAAATAAGATATTTGCGTTTTTTTTTGTGGAGTCGCCGAGAGTCGAACTCGGGTCCAAACAAGCAACTAAAGAGCTTTCTACAGGCTTATTTTCTGATTGAATTTTCGATGTTGAGCTAGGTCAGAAACAACCACAAAACACTTAGTTTCTTAATTTTCGAAAACCGTGCGAAACAAACGGTAATCTAGGTTTATCTTTACGATTCCCCTGGATCAAATGCTATAAACCAAAGCCTTTGAGGAGAATCCTGCTTTCCTACCTTGTAGGACGAGGCTAATCTTACTATGATTCAGATTATGCAGCAAGAGCGTAGTTTCCTTCGCCGTGTAAAATGTTTGAAGCCTTTTATTTACGAGAATTACTTCAGTTCTCGACCTGCTTACTGTTCAATTCGACTTGCTGTCAAAACCAGTCGACCCCATTTGAATTGCTGCAAATATACAATTTTTTTTTATTCCAAACTATCTTTTATTTTAAAAGGATAATCACCAAAATAAGTGGCTATATATTTCACTTTATATGTTTCATGATTGAATTTATTTGACAATGAAATGATGGTTACGTTTTCTTTGCCTAATGTTATAAATGAAGACGTGCTTCCATGCCACCATCCATTATGAAAATAAAAAGGGGTTTCGCCCGTTGTCCACTCTATCATCCTGATACCTAAACCATAATTTTTGGCTCCACGATTTTCATAACTGTACCCTCTATAAATGGCTTCTTGCAAATTTTGATGTACAAAATTAGGGCTTCGGCGGGCCAAATCCAATTGTAATAAATCTCTAGGTGTAGAAAAAATATTTTTATCTCCATAAATTCCATCTAAATAATCCAAACCAACTTTTCTAAAATTTCCTTTATATGATGGTGTAGCTGTATCTTTATCTTTCTGATAATCAAATACATACGTATTTTTCATTTGTAATGGTTTGAATAGCATTTTGTTCATGGCATCGGCATAAGTTAAACCTGTAATTTTTTCGATGACCAAAGCCAATAAGGCATAATTGGTGTTGCAATAACTAAAACGGCTGTCTGTTGGAAACTCCAATTGGATATTTTTATGGATTAAAATATCTAAAATATCTTGGTTGGTTAGTATTTTATGCTTGTCCCAAATGCCTTTTTCGGCCGTAAAATAGGCATAATTTCTTAATCCAGACCTGTGATTTAAAAGCGTTTTGATGGTTATTTCTGGATAAGGAAATAAATTGAAAAGGGTATTCACTTTTTGATCAAGGGCCAATTTTTTTTGATCAATCAATTTAAGAATCAAGGTAGCTGTTAATACCTTTGACACCGATGCAATGTGCAAGGGCGTTTGTGGAGTTATGCTTTTTTGTAATTCATAATCAGCAAAACCATCATATTTTTCAAAAATAATCTGACCATTTTGAGCAACTAAAAAGCTGCCATTCATGTTGTTTTTCCAATTTTTATTATAAAAATCAAAAATCAGCTGCTGCTTTGATTGCAAATCAGTATTTGAAAGTTTAGGCAAGTCTGCCAATGGGTTGGGTTGCATTTCTAAAAAAGAACCCGTTTTTGTTTTGATTTTTTGAACAGTGGGTAATGCCTTTTGTGTCGATTTTTGACAAGAAAATAGACCCATAGAAAGGATGGAGATATACGTGATTGACTTGATTATTTTCATTATTTTTGTGCTTTCAAAAAACAAATATAATAAACATTTTGGGTGGCAAAAGTTTTTTTTAGAATTAGAAATGGTTTTTTTTTAATGATTTGATAATTAACCTTTTAAAAATAAAATAAATTTATGATATATGTTTTTAAAATGTTATATTTGTAACAATAATAATATTAAATGTTAAATTAATAAAAATGAAATTTGGAATTATAAAAGAGCGTAAAAACCCGCCAGACAGAAGAGTCGTTTTTTCGCCAGAAGCCTTGGTTAGTTTTAAAGAACAATTTAAAGAATCTGAAATAAAAATTGAAAAATCTGACATTAGAGTATTTTCAGACGAGTCTTATATAGAAAAAGGCTTTGAAGTAGTAGATGACTTGTCTGATTGTGATGTGTTGTTTGGTGTAAAAGAAGTGCCTATTGAAGCTTTGATTCCTAACAAAAAATACTTCTTTTTTTCGCATACTATCAAGAAACAGCCTTACAACAGAGCCTTACTAAAAGCTATTTTAGACAAAAATATCACTTTATTAGACCATGAAACCATTGTTGATGCAGACTATAAACGATTAATAGGTTTTGGTAGATATGCAGGAATTGTTGGGGCTTACAACGCTTTTAGGGCATTTGGAATCAAATTTGAGTTGTTTCAATTGCCAAAAGCTTCAAGTTTACAATCAAAAGACGAACTTATTAGTAGATTGAAAAGACCAACCCTTCCTCCTATCAAAATAGTAGTAACAGGAACTGGCAAAGTGGGCATGGGAATCAAAGAAATTTTGGTTGGCATGAAAATAAAGCAAGTATCCGCAGATGATTTTCTAAAAAAAATATATGCCACACCCGTGTTTACTCAAATAGATGTTTTGGATTACAACAAACGAAAAGACGGACAGCTATTGAATTATAAGGATTTTTACCAAAATCCAAAAGAGTATGAATCCGATTTTGAAAAATTTACAAAGGTTTCAGATATTTATATTTCTGGTCATTTTTATGCCAATGACGCCCCTAAAATTTTGACACAAAAGCAGTTGAATGCACCAGATTGTAAAATAAAAGTAGTTGCCGATGTGTCTTGTGATATTGCAGATCCCATAGCTTGTACACTACGAGCCTCTACCATAGAAGATCCTATTTATGGCTATTTACCTTCTACCCATCAAGAAGTTGATTATTTTCATCCAGCAGCCATAGTAGTAATGGCAGTGGACAATTTGCCGTGCGAGTTGCCAAAAGATGCCAGTGAAGGATTTGGGCAAATGTTTATGGAACATGTCATTCCAGCCTTTTTTAATGGGGATCAAGATGGCATTTTAGAACGGGCTAAAATGACCGAAAATGGCCAATTAACCCCTCGCTTTGCCTATTTACAAAATTATGTAGATGGCCTAGAATAGAATAAAAAGGTTAACAATCGGCTACATTAACGGCTATGGCCAATCCACCTTCAGAAGTTTCTTTGTATTTAGCATTCATATCTTGTGCGGTTTGCCACAACGTATCAATTACTTTATCCAAAGGAACTTTTGCATTTTTTGCATCTGTTTCTAAGGCGAGTTCTGCCGCGTTAATGGCTTTTATGGCTCCCATGGTATTGCGTTCTATACACGGAATTTGAACCAAGCCGCCAATAGGGTCGCAGGTTAAACCCAAATGATGTTCCATGGCTATTTCGGCAGCCATCAATACTTGTGCAGGTGAGCCCCCCATCAATTCGCACAAAGCCGCCGCCGCCATGGCCGAAGACACCCCAATTTCTGCCTGACAACCTCCCATTGCTGCCGAAATGGTAGCTCCTTTTTTGAAAATACTTCCTATTTCGCCTGCAACTAATAAAAATTGTTTGATGGCTTCCTCGCCTGCCTGATGGTTTTCTATGACCAAATAGTACATCAATACCGCTGGAATGACGCCTGCACTTCCATTGGTTGGTGCTGTAACCACCCGACCTAATGAGGCATTGACTTCATTTACCGCTAAGGCAAAACAGCTTACCCATTTTAGAATTTGTCTGAATTTGACTTCTGTACATCTAATTTGTTCGAGCCATTCTTGTGGGTTATTGTAATTGGATAAGCCTATTAAATTTTGATGCATGTCAAATGCCCGTCTGCGAACATGAAGACCGCCTGGCAAAATACCTTCGGTATGGCACCCTACATACATACACTCCAACATCGTATGCCATATTCGCATCAACTCCGAATCAATTTCAGATGTTGCTCGCATAGATTTTTCGTTTTCATAAACTATTTCAGAAATTTTTTTATTCTGATCGATAGTATATTGTAATAATTCTGACGCTTTTTGTATTGGAAATGGAAAGGCACATTTGATTTGGCTTTTTAATTTTGCATTCAATCTTTCTTCTTTTACAACAAAGCCGCCTCCAATACTATAAAATACAGCCTCATAACGTTGGTTATCAATCAAGGTTGCACTAAATTTTAATCCATTGGCATGAAAAGATAAGAAATTTTTATTAAAAATAATATCTTTCTCAAAACAAAAGTCCAATTGGTATTGATTATTGAGCCATAACACCTTGTCGTTTTTTACGGCATCGATAATGGAAGTAATATTTTCAATAGGCATATACTCTGGATTCTGACCACTTAATCCTAAAATAATAGCAAAATCGGTGGCATGTCCTTTGCCTGTTAGCGACAAAGATCCATATAAATCAATGTCAATATGCTGCACCTTATCTAAAATTTGTTGCTGTTGCAATTCATTCAAAAATCGTTCGGCTGCTCGCCAAGGGCCAAGTGTATGAGAACTAGAAGGTCCAACACCTATTTTGAGCATGTCAAATACTGAAATACATTCTTGCATAAAATATAGTTTTACAAATGATTATTTCACACAGATTTCATTTATTTGTATGAAAAAAAATAATTACCGAATGATGTTAAATTTAAAATGCGGGATGCTTATATTAACCGTATTTTGCGATAGGGATAGCAATGGAAATCCTTTTAGAAGCCCCCCCCAGCCCCCAAAAGGGGTACGTTATTTTGCACGAAATCGTTTCTGAATGTGATGATCAAAAAAAAAATATTCCACAAAAATATATTTCTTTTGGAGTTCAATGAACGTTGTTTGAAACAGATAGCCCTACCCTTGGGGAACGCCCAAAAAGGACCGCTCTAATTTGCTGAACAAAATTAGAATATAGCCCATTAATATCATAAATATAGCATTACTTTACTGCAATCATTGAAATTTCTACACGTACTCCTCTTGGTAGTCCAGCTACTTGAACGGTTTCTCTGGCTGGAGCTGTTTTTTCGTCAAAATAGGTGCCATATACTTCATTTATTGCTGTAAATTGTTGCATATCAGTAATAAAAATAGTTGATTTTACTACATGATCAAACGTCATTTCGGCAGCGGCCAAAACGGCTTTCATGTTTTCCATAACTTGTTGGGTTTCCTCTTGAATGGTACCTTCAACAACTTGCATGGTTTTAGGATCCAATGCAATTTGTCCTGAAGCATAAAGGGTGTTACCGCTTAAAATAGCTTGATTATAAGGTCCAATTGGAGCTGGAGCTTGCTCTGTGATGATTACTTTTTTCATGTGATATAATTTTTAATTTTTAACGCAATACTCGGTCTGGAATTTTATTTTTCTCCCATTTGATGTCTTTCAAAATAGACGACTTGATCCCAATAAAAAAGCCCCATGAGGTATAAGTTCCAAAAGGAATCCAATTAAAACTCATGCGCCAACTGTCCAAATCTCGTTCCATTCTAAAATTGGTATAAGTTACCCCTTTTTGAACAAAATCATAGCCCGTTGAAACCCCCATTTTCCATTTGGGAGTCAACGAAATATTGCCCGAAACCATCAACGAATTGCCCGAAATTTGATCTTCACGGGCAGTGTTTGAATAGGTTAAAGAGTAAGCCATGGTTAAGTCCCAAGTAATTTTAGTATTGAAAAATCCAGTATCTTTTTGATCTGATTCATCATCTTCTTTATCAAATAAACTTTGACGTTGGTTGCTCAAATCCATATTACGTCCAAACAAATCGTCTGTTCTGCCTCCATTTTGAGCATTTACATTGTCTTTTTCTTTCTTCTTTTTATCCTCTTTGCTGCTGCTTGCTATAGAATAATTCATGGTCATATTGGCACTGGTCATTCTTAACAAACTACCTCCATTATTGATATTCCATTTGTTAATCATTTGCCCTTTATTATTTAAAGCATACGGATTGAGGGTGGTGCCAAAATTAATATTCATTTTATTATTGAGCAATTGAGTACCGCCACTAATTCGCAAAGGGGCTAATTTTAATGAATCTGCCGTAATATCATAACTTGTTGATAAGTTCAAATTATTAATCAACATGATTTTTTTGGGTTCCACTTTAGTAGTGTCATTGTCTCTTACTTTGGCTTCAAAAGTATTACTCAAACTAAAACCTATGTTATTTGACATGGTTTTGCCTGGAGTACCAAAAATACTGTTTTCAAATCGGGTGTAATCTTTTCGGATGGTTCCACTGGCATCTGTAGCATAGGTGTCATAATATTTTGCAAAACTTGGGGTATAGCTATATGAAATAGATGGCCGAACAACATGTCTGATGGATTTTATTTTTTTATTTTCGCCAAAATTAAATGTTCCATAAATGGTTGTACCCAAACTGGTAGAAAACGAATAAGTTCTAAAAGCATCAAATCCGTTAACATTACTTGTTATTACACTATTTAGATTGCTATCAAAATTTCTTTTAATCGTTTTGATGCCCCATACCTCGTTATAATTCAAATTGGTAGAGGCACTAAAATACTTGAATATTTTAAAATTGGTACTGATAGGAATCGTATGCTGCATCCCCACTTTTGCATCATCAAACATGGCTTTTTTCAAAAATAACGAGTCTGTTGTAGCAATATCATTTCGGCCAGCAAGGCTATATTGTAGGTTGATATTTTTTATGAATCCTTTTTTAAGGCCGTCTTTTGGAGCAAAAGGGTAAACCCGATCTACATTTAATGTTAGGTTGGGTAAAGATAAATTAATTTGTTGATTTTGAGTGTTTTGTGATTGTGTTGCTGCCACTGCCAAATTAACTTGTGGTACACTATTAAATCTTTTGGTGTATGATATAGATGAACTTAAAGTATTATTTAGCCTAGAACCAGCATAGTTCTGATTATATGTATTTTGAAAGAATTTACTACTACCCATATTAACAGATGCTGTAAAACTCGAATTGGGACTTGATTTTGAATCCTTGCTATGGGACCAGTTGATGTTGTAATTATTTGTTTTGGAATAATCGGGCAAGCCTCTTTCGCTGTTGATTAAATTTTCGAATCGCAAACTAAAATTTCCTCTAAAACGATATCTTTTGGCATACGAAGATTCAAATCGGAGGGCATAACCACCATTGGTATAGTAGTCGCCAAGTACTGCCAAATCATAATTATCACTCAAAGCAAAATAATAACCTCCATTTTGCAACGAATAACCTCTTTGAGAATTGTCTGCAAAAATAGGCATAATGATACCCGAAGTTCGTGTTTCTTTGGATAAAGGGAAATAAGCAAACGGCAAAGCCAAAGGCGTTGGAACATCAGCAATTACAAGGTTTGTCAATCCTGTTACAACTTTTTTGCCAGGGACAAATTTTACCCTATACGTTTGAAAATAATAATCAGGGTGTTCCAAATCTTTTGCAGTAGTAAATCGGGCTTTTTTCATAAAATATACCGAATCGTTAACCCTTTTGGTAATTTCGGCTTTTACTTTAAATTCATCTTGTTCAGTACGTGAGTTCCAAATAAGTGCTTTTTTGGTTTTAAAATTAAAACGAATCGAATCAGGCTCAATAACGTTGCTGCCTTGTTTAAAAACAGGTAATTGCGTGTATTTACCCGTAGAATCTTTAATTCTTCCTGCATATACTTCGCTTTTATCATTATTCAACACAATAATACCAGATTTCAATTCAATGTCTTGATAATACAATTCGGCTTTATTGTACAGGGTAACTGTTTTGGTTTTTTGATTCATTTTTACATAATCAACAGCCGTATATCTAATTTTGGATTCAATCAAAGGTTTTTTGACCTTTCCATTTTGGTTTTTAACCGTATCATTTTTTTTGGATAGCGTGCTAAGGCCCACAAATGTAGTGTCTTTTTGTGCTTTGATGGGTACAACAACCGTCTTCTTATTTACATCTTGCGAATATAAATAAGAATTATTTGCTGCAAATAAAAAAGTCAGTAAAACGATATAAAATAAGTTTGTTCGCAATGTTATAAATACTATTTTTGTAAAATTTGGCATTGAAATTGATTGGACAAATTTACAGATTAATTTTCGTCAAAAATAGTCATTTATTAAATTTAATAACAAATCGTTTATATTAAAATTAACTTTTTTATGAATAATAACTATAAATTCAAGGTAAAGAATTGGTTTTTAGTAGTTTTTGCATTGGTTTGTCCCATTGTATTTGGTCAATCAAAATTTAAAGTTACCCTAGATGCAGGTCATGGAGGCAAGGATTTTGGTGCCAATTACCATGGACATGTCGAAAAAAACATTGCTTTGGCAGTAGCGCTAAAATTAGGCCAAATACTTGAAAAACAGTCCGATGTAGCAGTAAATTACACTCGAAAAACCGATGTTTTTATAGATTTATTAGAACGAGCCAATATAGCCAATAAAAGCGATGCCAATATTTTTGTGTCTATACATTGCAATGCCAATGTCAATCAAACGGCAGACGGCACAGAAACCTATGTGATGGGGATGACTAAAAACGAATCGAGCTTGGCAGTGGCAAAAGCCGAAAATGAAGTAATAACCCTCGAAAAAGATTACAAACAAAAATACAAAGGTTACAATCCCAATTCGCCCGAATCCATGATTGGCCTTACGCTCATGCAAGAAGAGTATTTAGAAACAAGCATTTCATTGGCCAGCAAAATTGAACATGAATTTTATAAAATAGGCAAAAAATTACGTGGGGACAAAGGAGTCAAACAAGCCCCTTATATGGTACTTCACAAAGCCGCTATGCCCAGAGTATTGATAGAAATGGGGTTTATATCCAATAAAGTAGAAGGCCGATATTTAGATTCGGATGAAGGACAAGCCGAAATAGCACAAGCCATAGCCAACGCCATTTTAAGATATAAAAGAGAATATTTTGAATCTACCGAAGAAGAAATTACCGAAAAAAAAAAGGAAACTAACGACATTAAAAAAGACACACCAAAAGTAACAACACCCAATAGCCCAATACTAAACAATCCCGCCAATAGTGGCACTATATATAAAGTACAAATTTCGGCATCGCCAATTAAATTAGACACCCTGCCACAAAATTTTAAAGGACTACAAAAAGTATCCTATTTGCTCGAAAACAAGCTTTATAAATATTATTATGGTGCCACTCCAGACAGTATAACCTGCAAAAATTTATTACAACAAGCCAAGAAGAAAGGCTTCAAATCTGCCTTTATTGTAACCTTTAAAAACGGTAAAAAAATATAAATTTTAATGCTTTTGTCAAGTTAGTGCTGTTAATTAGAAATTTTATTTTATTTTTGTTCAAAATTTAAGACATTGAAAATTACAAGAGAAATCAAAACCGCAATACTCGTTATAGCCTCTATATTATTATTTATTTGGGGGTATAGTTTCCTTAAAGGAAAAGATTTATTTACGAGCTACAATACATTTTTTGTGAAATACGATAACGTAGAAGGACTTGTTGTGTCCTCTCCAATTACCATAAACGGAAGAGTTGTTGGCAAAGTAATTGGTATAAAACTCGACGAAAATTGGCAAAATATTGTCGAACTTCAAGTAAAAGAGGAGTTCCACATTACCCCATCTACCGTTGCCGAAATATATGCACCAAGTCCCATTGGTGGCAAACAAATTGCCCTTATTCCAAACAAATCAGAAAAAACACTGGCAGAAAACGGGGCTTTTTTAAAATCAAACAGCAAATTGGGTATGGCCGAAGCCCTTGCTGCACAAATGGCACCTTTAAAAACCAAAATAGAAACCTTGCTAGACAATGCCAATGTAATGTTGCAAAACATGAACCAGGTTTTAGACCAAAAAGCACAACAAGACATCAAAGCGAGTTTGTCCAATCTCAATAAAACACTTGCAGAATTTCATACCGCTTCTACACAAGTAAACGGAATGCTTGCCGATAACAAAAGTAAAATGAATGGCATTGTAACCAATTTTCACAAAGTTTCGGGCGATTTTACTAAAATTTCCGATTCGTTGAGCCATGCCAATATAGGCAAAACAGTTAAAAATTTAGAGCAAACCTTGGTTAGTGTCAATAAAATCATGAACAACTTGCAAGCTGGCAAAGGCAGCATGGGCAAAATGCTCAACGACGATGCTATGTACAACAATTTAGCCAAAACCTCAAAAGAACTAGAACTTCTTTTACAAGACGTAAGACTTTACCCTACTCGATATGTAAATGTTTCCTTATTTGGCAAAAAAAACAAACCATATATCGCTCCAACAATTGATACCATTCAAAAAAAATAAACCATGAATTACTTAGATAATATATTTTTTGCAATAATCCTTACTATGGGGATTGGTTATTTTATTGGCAATATCAAAAAAATCATCCGAAACATCAAACTAGGACAACACATCGACAGAACCGATCATGCGTCCGAACGATGGAAAAACATGGCACTCATTGCATTAGGACAATCCAAAATGACCAAACGTCCTGTTGCTGGACTATTGCACATCATAATTTATTTAGGATTTATAATCATCAATATTGAAGTACTCGAAATCATTACCGACGGACTTTTAGGCACTCACCGTGCTTTTTCGGGTTTAGGCATTTTGTATAATTTTCTAATAGCCTCTTTCGAAATATTGGCCTTTTTAGTACTGATTGGCGTTATTATTTTCTGGATTAGACGTAACATTCTGAAAATAAACAGATTATCTAACAACGATTTAGAAGGCTGGTCCAAGTCCGATGCCAACTATATCTTATACTTTGAAATGGTACTCATGTCGCTATTCCTTTGTATGAACGCAGCCGATTATCATTTGCAACTGCTCCATTTTGGTCATTACCATCCAGCAGGAGCTTTTCCAATTTCGCAATATATAGAACCCCTTTTCAACGGAATGAACGAAAGCCTTGTCATGATGATCGAAAAAACATGTTGGTGGCTACACATTATTGGCATCCTTATTTTTCTAAATTATTTATACAAATCTAAGCATTTACACATCTTATTGGCATTTCCAAACACCTATTTTGCCGATTTGAATCCAAAAGGCCAACTCAACAATTTAGAATCTGTAACAACAGAAGTCAAATTGATGATGGATCCCAATGCCAATCCTTATGCAACAGCTCCCGAAAACACTACTCCAACAAAATTTGGAGCCTCAGACGTACAAGACCTCCATTGGGTACAACTCCTAAATGCCTACACCTGCACAGAATGTGGCCGATGCACCTCGTCTTGTCCAGCCAATCAAACAGGCAAATTACTTTCGCCCCGAAAAATAATGATGGACACCCGAGACCGACTAGAAGAAGTAGGCAAAAATATCGATGCCAACAAAGGCATTTTCATACCAGACAACAAATCACTGCTGCACGACTACATAACCCCCGAAGAACTTTGGGCCTGCACCAGCTGCAACGCTTGTGTAGAAGAGTGCCCCGTAAACATTAGCCCACTTTCCATCATTATCGACATGCGTCGCTACCTCGTTATGGAACAAAGTGCCGCACCCATGTCATTAAACGCCATGATGACCAACATCGAAAACAATGGAGCCCCGTGGCCATACAACCAACAAGACCGATTAAATTGGAAAAATGAGTAACATTTGGGCGTGCCCACAAGGGTCGGGCTATTCGCTATATCTTTTCTTTTTTTAAAGAAAAAAAAGAAAAGGATGCCGCTACTATCCCTCACGCAAACAACAACAAACAAAAAACAACAACAAAAGTCAAATATCAAACAAACAACAACATGAGTACACAAGATTTAGATAAAAATTTAGTAGCAGCCACAGAAAATGGACAAACTATTAGCCCCGTATTGGCAAACGGAGTAAAAAATTATTTAATCGACATAGACGGCACCATTTGCGACGACATTCCAAACGAAGAACCAGAGCGAATGGCAACAGCCGAGCTGTATCCAGATGCCCTTATCACCCTCAACAAATGGTATGACGAAGGACACATCATCTTCTTTTTTACTTCCAGAACAGAAGCACACCGAGAAGTAACAGAAGAATGGCTCAACAAACACGGCTTTAAATACCATGGCATGGTAATGGGCAAACCACGTGGAGGCAACTACCACTGGATAGACAATCACTTAGTAAAAGCCACCCGATACAGAGGAAAATTTACCGATTTGATAGACAAAGAAGTAACCATCCAAGTATTCGACGACGGACAACATGAATAAACCTGCCAATTGGGCTATAGTCTATTATTTGCAGTATTTTGCGTTAGAGATAGTAGTGGAAATCCTTTTTTGGTAATTGGTTAATAGTTGATGGATGTTGGTGTTTAGCAATGCGTTCCAGCTGAAATGATTACCAAAAAAGATTGAAACGGATAGCCCGACCCTTGGGGAACGCACAAAAAATGTTAATCGAATTTGCTGTTTTATTTAGAATTTAGTCGCAAATGGGTACTACATTTTTGAATTTCATTTGCATAACATAAAAATCAAAATATCATGTCTGAAAAATTAATAGTGCCAACAATGGCCGAAATGCTAGCTGAAAACAAACAACCTGAAGTATTATTTTGGGTAGGTTGTGCAGGCAGTTTTGATGATAGAGCCAAAAAAATTACCAAAGCTTTTGTAAAAATTCTCAACCAAACACAAGTAAGTTTTGCAGTACTTGGAACAGAAGAAAGTTGTACAGGCGACCCAGCCAAAAGAGCCGGTAACGAATTTGCATTTCAAATGCAAGCCTTAATGAATATTGAAGTATTAAATGCTTATGAAGCCAAAAAAATAGTAACCGCTTGCCCACATTGTTTCAATACCCTAAAAAATGAATACCCCCAACTGGGTGGGCAATATGAAGTGATTCATCATACAGAATTTTTAAAATCATTGTTAGATACAGGCCGACTAACCATTCAGGGAGGTACTTTTAAAGGCAAAAAAATTACATTTCACGACCCTTGTTATTTGGGTCGGGCAAACAATATATATGAAGCTCCAAGGGACTTAATACAAAAATTAGATGCCGAATTGGTAGAAATGAAACGCTCAAAAGCAAACGGATTGTGTTGTGGTGCAGGAGGTGCTCAAATGTTTAAAGATGCCGAAAAAGGCACAAAAGAAATCAATATTGAGCGAACAGAAGACGCCCTAGAAACCCAACCAGATATTATTGCAGCGGGTTGTCCTTTTTGTAATACTATGCTAACAGACGGAATAAAAAACAAAGAAAAAGAAAACGAAGTTAAAATTATGGATATAGCCGAATTAATAGCAAATGCCAATGATTTGTAACTTTATTCATCAATATAGAGCCAATATTCAAAACTGAAATATCATTTTTTGAATATTGGTTTTTTATATCAATTGCACCCAATATTATGAAAATAAAATTTATAACAATACTTTTTTTATATACTTTTATTGCACACTCGCAAATTAGTCCTACAATATTAGACAGTATTGCCAAACAGTCTTGTGCTTGCTTAAAAGACAAAAATCTGAATAGCACATCAAAATCTGAAGACAACCTCAAAATGGCTATTGGGGTTTGTATTATTGAAAAATATCAAAATATAGAGGATAAAATTGACCCAAAAGACAGAGTTAGCTTTAATGACCAAGAAGGATTAAGAAAAATTGGTGAGCAAGTTGCCATTAAAATGTTCAATTATTGTCCTGATATTATTCTTAAATTAGGAGAAACAGCATCAGAAGAAGCAGATAACAAGCCAAAAAGTGCCACCGAAGAAACAAAATCCAATCTTACAGCGGGTACTTTGTTAGAAATTAAAACAGAGCAATTTACAACCTTTGTATTCAAAGACAATAAAAACAAAATCCATCAATTGTTGTTGTTGGATTATTTTGATACAGCTCATTTGTTTCGTGAAAACAAAATTAAAAAAAATGATAAAATCAAAGTCGATTATAGCGAATTTGAATTTTATGACCCAAAAATCAAAGACTTTAGATATTTTAAAGTCCTAACTTATTTAGAAAAAATATAATAAAAATGTACATTCCTTTTGAAAATTTACCAGAAGAATCTAAAATATGGATTTATCCATCGAATAGAAAATTGACCGACATGGAAGTTTCTGAAATAGAAATTGCTTTACAAAATTTTCTCAATCAATGGTCGGCTCATGGTGCTGGATTGGCATCTTCTTATCAAATCAAATACAACAGGTTCATCATTATTGCTGTAAATCAAGAAGTTCAAAATGCAACAGGCTGTTCGATAGACGCTTCGGTTGGTTTTATACAAAGTTTAGAAACAAAATACCAAATAGATTTGCTAGACAAAATGAATGTAACATTCAAAAATGGTGAACATTTTGCCCATAAATCATTAATTGATTTCAAAAAAATGGCAAAAGACAAAGCCGTAACAGCAAATACCATTGTATTTAACAATTTAGTAAACACCATATTAGAATTCAATGAATCTTGGGAAGTACCAGCATCAGAAAGCTGGCACAGTAGATTTTTTTAAAGCATCAAAATGAAAAAAATTAATTTTAAAATATTACTTATAGGCTTGGGTCTTTTTTTAGTTTACAACTGTGCTACTAAAAAAAACGTAAGCCCTACCCCTATTACATCAAACAATCCGGCAGATTTGGTAGCACACGAAATTCCAAAATTTGTGCCAACTGAAGAGGAATATGACATGCCCAACCAAAAAAAATGGGTTGATAGTATTTACAATCAATTGAGTTTAGATGAAAAATTTGGGCAACTTTTTATGGTAGCTACATGGTCCAATAAGGATGCGGAGCATATCAGCGATATTTCAAAATTAATTACAAATTATAAAATTGGTGGATTGATTTTTTTTCAGGGAGGGCCTATGAGACAAGCCAATTTAACCAATAAATACCAATCCAAATCAAAAGTGCCTTTGTTTATTGGCAATGATGCCGAATGGGGTTTGAATATGCGATTGGATTCTACCTACAGATTTCCTACCAATATGACATTGGGAGCGGTTCAAAATTTGAAATTGATAGAAAAAACGGGGGCTTTAATGGCCGATCAATGCAAAAGAATGAACATTCAATTTAACTTTGCTCCAGTATTAGACATCAATACCAATCCGAAAAATCCTATAATTGGTTTTCGATCATTTGGAGAAAACAAACACAAAGTAACCGAACATGCCATTGCATTGATGAAAGGCATGCATTCTAAAGGTGTTTTTGCCACAGGCAAGCATTTTCCTGGACATGGCGATACTGAAACCGATTCGCACAAAGGTTTGCCCATTGTCAATTTTTCTAAAGACAGACTTTTTGATGTAGAATTTTATCCTTACAAAAAAATGTTCAAAGAAGGGTTAGAATCTGTAATGGTTGCCCATTTGAATGTGCCAAGTTTAGAATCAAGACCTAATTATCCGTCTTCTATTTCATACAATATCATTACAAATGTATTAAAAGGAGAGTTGGGTTTTAAAGGACTTGTATTTACAGACGCACTCAATATGAAAGCGGCAAGTAATTTCAAGTCGCCTGGCGAAATAGATTTAGAAGCCTTTTTGGCAGGAAACGATGTGTTGCTTTATTCAGAAAATGTACCTTTGTCTATCGAGAAATTGAAAAAAGCCTACGCAGAAAGTATCATTTCCGAAGACAGGTTGTCTTATTCTGTAAAGAAAATATTAAAATACAAATACAAATCTGGGTTAAACAACTTGAAACCAATTGACAAAACCCAACTTGTAAAAGATTTAAACAAACCAGAATGTGATGCGTTGCAATATGAATTGTTTGAAAATGCGGTAACATTATTAAAAAATGAATCGGAAATATTACCCATCAAAGATATTGCAAAGCAAAAAATTGCTTTTGTAAAATTAGGTGATGATAATGCAACTGTTTTTTTAAATACCCTAAAAAAATACACCGAAATAACCGAAGTTTCAGACAAAAATATAGACAGTTTAAACATTAAATTACAATCGTTTGATGTAGTAATTGTTGGTTTTCATAAATCTAACAAAGTGTGGGCCAAACAAGATTTTACCGAAACAGAAGTACAATGGATACAAGAATTAGCCAAAAACAATAAAGTAATTTTGGATGTATTTACAAGACCTTATTCTTTATTGCAAATTCCCAATCTTGACCTTTTGAAAGGTTTGATTGTATCCTATCAAAATGCCGACATGGCACAAGAAATTTCGGCCCAACTTATTTTTGGAGCGTTAGAAGCAAAAGGCAAGTTACCTGTATCCATATTGCCCCATTTTAAAGAAGGCGATGGATTGAGTACCAAAAAAATTGATCGATTGGGTTTTTCAGTACCAGAAAATGTTGGGATGAATAGCCTCAAACTAGCCGAAATAGATAAAATGGCCCAAAAAGCTATTGAATCGAAAATTACACCGGGCATGCAAATATTGGTGGCAAGAAAAGGCAAAGTGGTGTATCAAAAATCATTTGGAAACCCGACGTATGAGAGCAAAGTAAAAGTCTCTAATTCAGACCTTTACGACATAGCATCTGTAACTAAAATTGTGGCTACTTTGCCTAATGTGATGCAATTATATGACAAAAACAAAGTGAATTTAAACACTACATTAGGTGATATGTTACCCATTTTAGAGCAATCAAACAAAGGCAATATTACTTTCAAAGAATTACTTTCACATTATGGCAAATTACAAGCGTGGATCCCTTTTTATAAAAAAACATTAGACAGTCTTTCTTTTCCATCTGAAAAATATTATTCAAAAGAATCCAAAGAAGGATTTACAAAACAAGTGGCACAAAATTTATTTATCAGAAATGATTACCACGATACCATCATCAAACAAATTATAGACAGCCCATTGTTGTCTGAAAAAAAATACAAATATAGTGATTTTACATTCATTTTATTAAAAGAATATGTAGAACGCATGACGGCAAAATCATTAGACCAATTAGTTGAAGCACAATTTTATCAAACGATGGGAATGAATTATACGACTTTCAACCCATTGAATCATTTTGATAAATCTGTTATTATACCAACGGAAAACGACAATTATTTTAGACATCAATTGGTTCAAGGCTATGTACATGACATGGCAGCCGCCATGGAAGGTGGTGTTTCTGGACATGCAGGCCTGTTTTCAAACGCCATGGATGTTGCCAAAATGATGCAATTGTATTTGCAAAAAGGACATTATGGAGGCATAACTTATTTTTCTGAAGATACGTTTGATGCGTTCAATACCTGTTATTTTTGTTCAGAAGGCAACAGAAGGGCTTTAGGATTTGACAAACAATTGGGCAACGAGGGACCAACGTGTGGTTGTGTTTCAGATATGAGTTTTGGACATACCGGATTTACGGGCATTATGGCATGGGCCGACCCAAAAACGGAAACAATATATATTTTTGTATCCAATAGAACATATCCAGACTCAAATGCTCCAAATAAATTATCAAAAGAAAATATTCGAGAAAATATACAAAAAATCATTCAAGAATCAATTTATAATTAATATTTTAGAACAAATTTATCATGAAAATAGCAATAGTATGTTATCCAACTTTTGGCGGAAGTGGCGTTGTTGCTACGGAACTTGGATTGGCATTAGCCAAAAAAGGTCATGAAATACATTTTATTACCTACAGGCAGCCTGTACGTTTAGCGTTATTAAACCCAAACGTACATTATCATGAAGTAAATGTTCCAGAATATCCTTTGTTTCATTATCAACCTTATGAATTGGCTTTGTCGAGCAAATTGGTAGATATGGTCAAATTGTATGACATCGAAGTTTTACACGTGCATTATGCCATTCCACATGCTTATGCAGGATATATGGCTAAACAAATGCTCAAAGACGAAGGCATTGATATACCGATGGTTACAACGTTGCATGGCACAGATATTACCCTAGTTGGCAATCATCCACATTATAAACCAGCCGTAACTTTTAGTATCAATAAATCAGACATCGTAACCTCTGTTTCTGAAAGTTTAAAATCAGATACTTTACAATTTTTTGAAATTACCAACGACATACATGTTGTACCAAATTTTATTGAAATTGAAAAAGACGCTAGCGATAAGTCTATACCTTGTCAAAGAAGTTTGGTTGCAAATAAAAATGAAGTCATTATTTCGCACATCAGTAATTTTAGAAAAGTAAAAAGAATACCTGATGTGGTTATGATTTTTTATCACATTCAAAAACAAATTCCTGCAAAGTTGTTGATGGTTGGAGATGGACCTGAAAAAGAAAAAGCCGAAGATTTATGTAGAACGCTTGGCATTACAGAAAAAGTAATTTTCTTTGGTAATAGTAACGAAATAGACCGAATTTTATGTTTGTCAGATTTATTTTTACTCCCGTCAGAAACAGAAAGTTTTGGCTTAGCAGCCCTAGAAGCCATGTCGTGTGGAGTACCTGTTGTTTCGAGTAATTCGGGCGGCCTTCGTGAAGTAAATATCGAAGGTTATTCTGGATATTTAAGCCCCGTTGGTGCTGTAGAAGCCATGGCCGAAAACGCTCTAAAGATAGTATCGAACCCCGAAATTTTAAAACAATTTAAAAATAATGCTTTGGAAGTAGCCAAACGATTTGATATATTGAAAATTGTACCATTATATGAAAATTTATATCAAAAAGCCCTTTCAAAACAAATAAAAAGCCATAAATAAATTTAAGATGGTTAGTTTTTTTTACCAATTTCATCAATTATAATTATATGAAAAAAATCTGTTATATCGTTGTTTTAATATCCGTTTTGGCTTGTTCATCACATAAAAATACGGTGGCAAACAAAGTGTTATACGAAGTGTTGTATGAAGCTGATGAGGGTGGAAATCATTTTAAATTTTATGAAATGGTTACCAATGCCAAAGAATTTAAAATGCTTTTAAACGACCCAAATTTGAAGAAAAAAGTCCATTCAACTGATATTGAAAAAGCAAATTATATTCTGATCAATTTAGGCGAAAAAGAACATAAAGGGTACAAAATAAAATTTGAAAGTGTTCAGGAAACCGAACAAAATATTGTAATCAAAATCAAAGAAATACCATCAAGAAGTAAAGTTGTTGTAATTTGTAAACCTTTTTTTATTGTTAAAATAAATTCTAAAAAAGAAATAGTACTTACCGATTAAAAAAAAACCGTTTTTTATTCAAAAACGGTTTTTTATTTTCTATAAACAATTCATTACAAATGAATAACTTCGCCATAAGCATCGGCAACAGCCTCCATAACAGCTTCGCTCATGGTTGGGTGAGGATGAATGGCTTTAAGAATTTCATGTCCAGTAGTTTCTAATTTTCGTGCCACCACTGCCTCTGCAATCATGTCGGTTACTCCAGCACCAATCATGTGGCAGCCCAACCATTCGCCATATTTTGCATCAAAAATTACTTTAACAAAACCATCTGCATTGCCCGATGCTTTTGCTTTTCCTGATGCAGAAAATGGAAATTTCCCAATTTTTAATTCATATCCCTTTTCTTTAGCTGCTTTTTCGGTTAAACCAACAGAAGCAATTTCGGGTGTAGCATACGTACAACCTGGCACGTTGCCATAATCTATAGGCTCTACATGCAAACCAGCAATTTTTTCTACACAATTTATACCTTCCGCAGAGGCCACGTGTGCCAACGCTTGTCCTGGCGTAACATCGCCAATGGCATAATATCCAGGCACATTTGTTTGTCCGAAATCGTTTACTAATATTTTATCTTTATCGGTCGCAATTCCTACTTCTTCTAAACCTATATTTTCTATATTGGTTTTTATACCAACTGCCGATAGCAATAGCTCTGCCTCTAATACCTCTTCGCCTTTTGCAGTTTTTACAAATGCTTTTACCCCATTTCCTGTCGTATCTATTCTATCAACGGCCGAATTGGTCATGATTTTCACACCTGCTTTTTTCATAGAGCGTTCCATTTGTTTAGAAATATCTTCGTCTTCAACAGGAACAATATTCGGCATAAATTCTACAATGGTTACATCGGTACCCATAGCATTATAAAAATGAGCAAACTCAATTCCAATAGCTCCAGAGCCAACAATAATCATAGATTTTGGTTGTTTTTCTAGTGTCATCGCTTGTCTGTAACCAATAACTTTCTGACCATCTTGTGGCAAATTAGGCAACTCTCTAGATCGAGCGCCTGTTGCAATAATAATATGATCTGCTTGATATGTAGCCAAATTCCCCTCTTTTGATGTAACTTCTATTGATTTGCCTGGTTTAAGTTTGCCAAAGCCCTCAATTACGTCAATTTTATTTTTTTTCATTAAAAATTGAACACCTTTACTCATTCCTTCTGCTACCGATCGACTGCGTTTTACAACAGCACCAAAATCTTTGTCAAATGATGAAACCGTTAATCCATAATCAGCTGCGTGTTTCAAATAATCAAAAACTTGTGCCGACTTTAACAATGCTTTTGTAGGAATACAACCCCAGTTTAAACAAACTCCTCCAAGATTTTCTTTTTCTACAACGGCTACCTTAAAACCCAATTGCGAGGCTCTAATGGCCGTTACATATCCTCCAGGTCCACTTCCTAATACTATTACATCGTATTTCATAAATGTTTTTTTTTAATGGTTAATTTCAATTCAAAAATTGAATTTTATAACTAATATAATTGAAATCAATTTCCAATTATTCGTTATAAATCATCGTTTTTTTAGTTTATTATTCGTTTGCGAATTTAAAAATAATTTTTTAATTACTTACTTTTTAAACACTTAAAGTATTGGCTGTTTTAATTTTTTTGAATTTCACAACAAAAAAGCATTTCTTACCGAAATGCTTTCATGTTTTTTCGCCTTTTAATAAAAAATTATTATTTTTAACTATAATCAAAAAAAAACAGCTCATCTAATCTTTAGTGCTTTGGGCGTTCCTCAAGGGTCGGGCTATCCGTTGCAAACAACGTTCATTGAACTCCAATAGAAATATCATATTGTGAAATAATCTCTTTTGATAACCACATACAGAAACTATATTCGTGCAATATAACACTCCCTTTTTGGGGGCTGGGGGGCTTCTAAAAGGATTTCCACTACTATCCCTAACGCAAAACAATCAACATATTAAGATTATTCGCTATTTTTCAAGCATCGATTTTTTCTTCTCCAACGGACTCACTTCATTTTTTACAATGACTTCGCCTTTAATAGTTAATTTTACAATACCTCCTTCATAATTTGAAGCATTTGTTTCAACAGTAATTGATTTTCTAATAACCCCCGGATTCATGTTGTACTTAACCGTAATTTTACCCGTTTTACCTGGCAATATTGGCCCATCTGGTTTAGATGGTACAGTACACCCACATGATGATTGAACATTAGTAATAATTAAGGGTTCATTACCTAAATTGGTAAATTCAAAACTCCGAACACCGTCATCAGTGTCTTTTGAAACTGTGCCATAATCAATGGTATTATCTGTATCTTTAAATACAATTTTAGCTCCTGATTGTGCAAAAACCATACTTTCTAAAAATAATACCAACAGCAATATTAATTTTTTCATTTCTTAAAGTTTTAAATTTATTATTGTAAAATTAGTTTTTTAATTTCAATGCACAAAACTTTATTTTACTTTTTTTATAGCTAACTTATAGTTACTTTTGCCTCTTTATTAAAATGATCAAATCATAATAAATAAATACAAACCAACGTTATTAGAATATTCAAATCTAAAATACAAATTTATTACAAATGACAATTCCTGCACAATTCGACGCCAAGACTATTGAACAAAAATGGTATGATTACTGGATGAAAAATAACTACTTTCATTCAGAACCTGACCACAGAACGCCTTATACAATTGTAATTCCACCACCCAATGTTACTGGGGTGTTGCACATGGGACACATGTTGAACAATACCATTCAAGATGTTTTGATTCGTAGAGCCCGTTTGAAAGGATTGAATGCGTGTTGGGTACCAGGAACAGATCATGCCTCTATTGCTACCGAAGCAAAAGTGGTTGCGAAACTAAAAGCGGAAGGAATCAATAAAAATGATTTGACTCGTGAAGAATTTTTATCACACGCTTGGGAATGGACAGACAAATATGGCGGGGTAATTTTGGACCAATTGAAAAAACTGGGTGCTTCTTGTGATTGGGAACGTACTAAATTTACGATGGATCCAGATATGTCGGCTTCTGTAATTCGTTCGTTTGTTGATTTGTACAACAAAGGATTAATTTATCGAGGCTACCGAATGGTAAACTGGGATCCAGAAGCGAAAACGACTTTGTCTGACGAAGAAGTGATTTATGAAGAACAACAAGGGAAATTGTATTTCCTTAAATATAAAATCAACTCCTCCCCAGCCCTACCCGAAGGAGAGGGGGCAGAAGAATACCTTACTATTGCAACGACACGTCCGGAAACTATTTTTGGAGATACAGCCATTTGTATTAACCCGAACGACGAACGTTTTTCTCATTTGAAAGGTAAAAAAGCGATTGTGCCAATTTGTGGTAGAATTATTCCAATTATTGAAGACGAATATGTAGATATGGTATTTGGTACTGGTTGTTTGAAAGTGACCCCTGCTCACGATATGAACGACAAGACCTTAGGTGAGAAACATAATTTAGAAATCATCGACATTTTCAATGAAGATGCGACTTTAAATAGTTTTGGTTTGCATTACCAAAGTCAAGATCGTTTTGTGGTTCGTGAGGCGATTGCCAAAGAATTAGAAACAGTTGGGGCTTTGGCTAAAACGGAAACACACTTAAATAAAGTAGGTACTTCAGAACGAACTAAGGCAGTAATTGAGCCTCGTTTGTCAGACCAATGGTTTTTGAAAATGGAAGATTTGGTAAAACCAGCCATCAAAGCCGTTTTGGAAGAGGGCGAAATTAAATTGCATCCAAAACGTTTTGATAATACCTACGCACATTGGCTGAATAATATTCGCGATTGGAATATTTCACGACAATTGTGGTGGGGACAACAGATACCAGCCTATTATTATGGCGACGGAAAAGAAGATTTTGTTGTTGCTGAAACCATTGAAGAAGCTTTGAAATTGGCACAAGCCAAAACTGCAAACTCAGCACTGACCACTGCCGACTTGAAGCAGGATGTGGATGCTTTAGATACTTGGTTTTCTTCTTGGCTATGGCCAATGGCGGTTTTTGGAGGGATAATGGATCCTGAAAACAAAGATTTTAACTACTATTATCCAACGAATGATTTGGTTACTGGACCAGATATTTTGTTCTTCTGGGTAGCGCGAATGATTATTGCGGGTTATGAATACACGGGTAAAAAACCGTTTACGAATGTGTATTTAACAGGTTTGGTTCGTGACAAACAAAGACGTAAAATGTCTAAATCATTAGGAAATTCTCCTGATCCTTTGGATTTGATAGATAAATTTGGTGCTGATGGTGTTCGTGTGGGCTTGCTGTTGAGTGCTTCGGCAGGAAACGACATTATGTTTGACGAAGAATTGTGTAACCAAGGAAAAGCGTTTACCAATAAAATTTGGAATGCGTTCAAATTGATTAAAGGTTGGGAAGTGTCAGATTCTATTCCGCAACCAGAATCGTCAAAAGTAGCGATTGAGTGGTATGAAGCTAAATTGCAACAAACCCTTGTAGAGATTGAAGATAATTTTGAAAAATACAGAATTTCTGATGCTTTAATGGGCATTTATAAATTGGTTTGGGACGATTTCTGTTCTTGGTTTTTGGAAATGATTAAACCAGCATACCAACAACCAATTGACAGCGTAACTTTGGCGAAAGCCATCGAAATGTTGGAAAATAACTTGAAATTGTTACACCCGTTCATGCCGTTCTTAACCGAAGAAATTTGGCAATTATTAACTGAAAGAACAAAAGAAGAAGCCTTGATTGTTTCCACTTGGCCAGAAATAAAACCGTTTAATGCCAGTTTGATTGCAGATTTTGATAACACTATCGAAGTAATTTCGGGAATTAGAACGATTCGTAAAGACAAAAACATTCCGTTCAAAGATACGATTGAATTGAAGGTGGTGAATAACGACAAAGCTTCGACTTATTTTGATGCAATTGTTAGCAAATTAGGAAATATCAGTGCCTTAAATTATGTTACAGATAAAGTGGATGGTGCGTTGTCTTTCCGTGTGAAATCCAATGAATATTTTATTCCAATAACTGGAAATATCAATGTAGAAGAAGAAATGGCTAAGTTGACTGAAGAGTTAAATTACACCAAAGGTTTCTTGAAATCCGTACAAGGAAAATTATCGAATGAAAAATTTGTGGCAGGTGCGCCCGAAAAAGTAATCGAAATGGAACGCAAAAAAGAAGTGGATGCTTTGGCAAAAATTGCAACTATTGAACAAAGTTTAATTAATATTAATTTAATTTCTAAAAGCTCCTTGTTAACTATTTTTTTTTTTATTATTTCTTTAATGTTTAATGTCTTAAATGCTCAATCTTTTAATATACAAGGAAATGCTTCATTAATAACTAATTCCCCTCCTGAATATCTTATCACTCCTAATCTAAATAGTCAAGCAGGAATGATTTCAAATTTATTTCCCATTAATTTAACTACTAATTTTGAAATACAATTCGACTTAAACTTTGGTATAAATGATTCAAACGGAGCTGATGGTATTGCTTTTTTCATCTCTAAACTATGTGTTCCAAGTTTAGGCGTTGGTAGTTCTCTAGGACTACCATCGAATGAAAATATGATAGTTATTAAATTTGATACTTATGATAATGGATTCCCAAATGATATTATTTACGACCACATAGGAATTTATAAAAATAGTTCGCTGTTAAACTCTCAGTTGATAATGGACTTGCAAAATAATCCTATTTGCTTTCTGCCGTCTTGTAACAATATCGAAGATGGTAATTTCTATTATGTAAAAATTAAATGGTATTATATAAGTTTAACTCAGCAAAAATTAGAATTATACATCAATAACAATTTAAGAGCTAGTTCCACTGGAAATCATATTACAAATATTTTTTCTGGTGAAAACAATTTATTCTGGTCGCTTAGTGCTTCAACAGGGGCGTATAATAATAATCATATTGTTCGATTTCCTAATGATATAACAAATATTACTGGATGTGTAGGCAATTCAATAATTTTGAATGCACCTAATTTAGGTAGTAATTATGTTTGGTCTAATAACACTTCTAACACAAATATAGCAAACTATACCATAACTTCAAATGAGGTTATATCCTGTAATTACACTGATTATTGTGGCTTTCCTCGAATAATCAATTATGAGATCAGCGCTTTACCAGAAATTTCATTAATTACACCTTCCATTGAACAATCATCCATTTGTGAACCTAATTCAACATTTAATTTGAATCAGTTTGTACCAATCATCCTCAATGGATTGTCAGCGGCTGATTATGAAGTGTTTTTCTATACTAGTAGTG
>NZ_MUGT01000011.1 GCF_002217205.1 Flavobacterium branchiophilum NBRC 15030 = ATCC 35035
TTATAGGGGGCTAGACCATCGTTAATCCATTGCAAACTAGTGTAGTCGAAATTGTATTGGTTCAATTCACAGAGCATATTGGTAGTTACACGGCCTCGATAGTGCATCAGTATCAAGGTCTTGTTTTGATTCCTGGTACTACAGATCCCATACCTGGGACCATTAGAATTTTGGAAAAGGATGTGGCATTTTCAGTTGATGAAATTGATTTTTTGAGCCAAAAAGCTCAAATAGATGTTACATTTCATGAAACTGCTTATAGAGATGCCCTAAAAAGGGTTGCCTTATTGTACTATGTTCAGCATGATTTTATAGACGATCAAAAAAACAAAACGATTTATAATTTAGACCCAGATGACTGGGAAATTTGTAACAACCCATGATTTGTAAATTAGAAACCATTAAAAAAAACCTCGTGAAGGGCCGTAATCCAGTCAAAAAAACACGAGTGTATGGTATAGATAACGTGAACTTGTATCGGCTAATTGTGGCGGTTAGAGTACAATTGTCCAATGGCGATGTTATTAAAATACCCAGACATTATGTGTGGGATTTGGCCAGTGTACCCCGTGTATTTTGGTGGCTTTGCCCCCAGATTCTGATGCAGAACTTGCTTTTTTGATACATGATTATTTATACGAAAATAAAATGTATGATAGGCAGTTTGTTGATCGTGAAATGCTCAAATGGTCTGTAACAACCAACGGCACCACTAGGCTATCATTGAGAAACATAGATAATTATATTCGATTTTATGTTGTTCGATTGGCCGGAAGACACGCCTGGGATAACTAAACCTTTTGGAGGGAAGGTTGAAAAAAACCGCTAATCTGTTGAGAGTAGCGGTTTTTTTCTTGTTATTCTAACTCTTTGTCTAAATAGGGGTCTAATATTTCGGCAAATTCATTGAGCCAGTAAAAACCATCTTTTATCCATTCGGGCAAAACGTATATTTTGCCTTCTTCTTCATAATTTTTGTCGATGGCTACTTTTGACATTATATATACGGCACGGCGTATGTGCTTAGCCATTATTTCTTTTGGAATTGTGCTATTGAAAAATTCCATTAGTTTTTGGTCTTCGGTTGTGATTAGTATATTTTTCATTAGATACCTAATTTAGAGATTAAACTTAAACGAAGTGCTTTGTCGTCTATTTGGGCAATGTCTGCCAATATTTCGACCATTCGGGAGGTGGTTAGCCTGTTGTGTTTTCTGCGAGTAACCTGTGGTAGTTGTACGGCTGGTGCGGTTACGTTTAGGATAACACTTTCTGCCCAGTCACGAAAAAGTTTGGCTCTTTCGGATTTGATGAAGAAACCAAGACGAATGATGCCTTGTTTTGTCCAGTAGGTTGCTTGTGGTTGAACATTCTTTACGGTGTCGCAAAATGCAACACCCTTTACAAAATGTTTGCCCTCTATCAATTCATCTTGATGTCTTGATTGTGCAGAACGAATAGTTCCTGCTGATACACCATAGCCAAAGGCTACATCTTTTACAGGCATTAAAAATTCGTGATTTTGATTTTGAATAACCGCAACGGTTAAACCATCAGTTACTTGCAAGTTTAGTACTTGCTTGGACTCTCTTGTTTGCATAATATAAAGATTTAAAAATTACATATAAAAAAGGCAGGTCGCTGCAAACAAGATCTATCCAATGAATAGAAAAGTCTCGGGACTTGCACCCGTACGCCTGCCAAAAGTTTTTTAATGTTGTAATGGTAATCATTGAATTGTAATCTTGTTTGCACTGCAAACGTAATGAAGTTTTTTGAAATGGCAAATAAAAAGATAAAAAAAGTGAAAATATTTTTGAAATAGTTGGTTGAAAGTTTGTTTACTATGAATATTCGCAGTATATTTGTAGAGTAAAATTAAAACAGTAAATATGGAATTAACAGAGCAAGAAAGGGAGTTGATAGAGCAAATTAGGAACTACAAAAACAGCAAACACAATCCTTCAAGAAGTTTAAGAGTATTAATAGTCGAATTGTTTTACATCTTATTGGACGATTAACAGAAAACCACCCGAAAGGGTGGGATTCTTTATTATAAATTTTAAAATTATTATTATGAAAGTAGCAGAAAAACCAACAGCAAAAGCACAATTGGACGATATTATTTTAGATGTATCGTGGGCAGATATTTCAAAAACGTATTTTGGCAAATCGAGTTCGTGGATTTACAACAAACTGAATGGCAGAGATGGCAACGGCGGACACGGAGAGTTTAATGAGCAAGAAACGGAAGTTTTGAGAAATGCTTTGTTTGAATTGTCTGACCGCATTCGCAAATGTGCCGAAAAATTAGTTTAGGCTCCTTGTTTTAATTTTACACCCGAACCCTGCAAATGAGCCTTTGCAGGGTTTTTTTATTGCCACGACACCGAGGACGTTCCTCCATTGAATGGGCGGTTCGTATGCGTGATGCAATAACTGGTGGAACTGTTTTTTGGTTGAATGATGGCATTGACAGGGGCGATGTTGCCTATCAAGATATTATATTCATTAACCCGAAGTTATATGGAATTGAACCAAAAAAGGCGGCAAAAATACTTTGGGAGCATGAGCTACAATCTATGGGGCTTAAATTAATAGAAAAGGCTTTGAGGGATATTCACAAAGGCATAATCATAAAAAAACCGCAACAAAAAGAATTTAGCACATTTGAGCCAAATGCCGATGTGAAAGATTTATTTAAACCTGATTTATTGATGCTGGAACAACACGCTTCCCCATCAACTTAATACTACGTAAAGATAAATAATATCAATGAGTTATGCAAATTTTACAAGTAAAAAAAGCACATTTTTTTTATAATTTTTTAGTTAAAATATGAGTGAATTATTAAGTTACAGGTGGGCTTTGAGTGATGCGATTTTCGCAAAAGACAAAGGAAAAGTATTTTCATGTTTTGCGTGTGGTGGTGGCTCCACAATGGGTTATAAACTGGCGGGTTTTGATGTGGTTGGTATAAACGAAATCGACCAACGTATGGCAGACATCTATATTAAGAACCACAACCCAAAATATGCTTTTATAGAAGGAATACAAACGTTTAAAAATCGAAATGACCTGCCAAAAGAGTTGTACGAATTGGATATTTTGGACGGTTCGCCACCATGTAGTAGCTTTTCTATGGCAGGCAATCGTGAGAAAGATTGGGGCAAAGAAAAGAAATTTAAGGAAGGACAAGCGGATCAAGTTTTGGACACGTTGTTTTATGACTTTATTGATTTGGCAGAAAAGCTACAGCCAAAAATTATAGTTGCCGAAAATGTAACGGGCATATTGAAAGGAAACGCCAGAGATTATGTGCGTAGAATTATGACTGCTTTTGATAAAGCGGGCTATTTAATGAAAGAGTTTGAATTGGATAGCTCACAGATGGGCGTTCCACAAAAAAGGGAGCGTGTGTTTTTTATAGCCGTTCGTAAAGATTTAGCAGAAAAATTGCCAAAACAGGAAGGGCTATTATTTAGTGAATTTCCTAACTTGAACATGAAATTTGGACGCTCACCGATACCATTTTCGGAAATACGAACGGAATGTTTAAGGGATAATAGTTGGACTGACCACGACCAGTATATATGGGATAGACGAATAATTGGAGACCGTAAATACTCTGATGTTTTGGTACGAGTACAGGGCAGGAACTCAAACTTTAATAGTTCGTTTATCTACCCACATAAACCAGTTCCAACAATAGCAAGTTCAGAAGGTTCAAAATATGTCTTGTTTGACGAACCACGTAAGTTGAACTCTAAAGAAATGATTTTGGCACAGTCATTCCCATTAGATTATGATTTTGGTAGTGATAAATGTGGAAAGGTTCAGTATGTAGTTGGTATGAGCGTCCCACCGTTGATGATAGCCCACCTATCATTGAGGATATATGACCAGTGGATGGATTTGTTCGATTAATAATTAAAACCCATTTAAAGGCGCTTTAAATGGGTTTTTTAATATGGCTATGTGTTATAAAAATTGTACATTTCATTTTAAATTTATGTACATTTGAATTTTTCGATTATAAACTAATCTCATCTATCTTTTGATTCAAGTTTCAGATAGTCGTAAAATGGATATCCAAAAATCAATTTGTACCATGCAATCTTTTAATGGCTACACCCGCAAAGTCTTTTTTTTGACCTTAAAAAAATAAATTTCGATACAATACATCATCAAAATATTGAAAACCAGTAATTTACAAATAAAATACCGATGGTTAATAACAAGGGCGTGCCCCTCCATAAAACTACTGGTCGGGCTATTCGTTTCAAACAACGTTCATTGAACTCCAAAAGAAATATCATATTGTGAAATAATCTTTTTTGACTACCACATTCAGAAACTATATTCGTGCAATACAACACCCCTTTTGGGGGCTGGGCTGGGGCTAAAAAAGATTTCCACTACTATCCCTCACGCATAACAACTTCCAAAGTAAAACAACCACAAACTTTTTTTAAATGCGGGTACATACTAACATCATTCTAATATATACAAACAAAACACACCACTATATTGGAGCCTACGCTGCTATTATAATGTGAAATATTGTTGCAGCCCCACTATGCAAAAAACTAAAAAAAAAACCATCAGCTTCAAAAAAAGTGATGGTGTATATGTCAGTCAAAAAAACAAATTATATTTTCTTCATTTGATCTTTCATCAATTTAATTTGATCTTTCAACATGCCTTGTTTGTCTAATTTTTTGGCTTCGGCAATCAAGTTGGTTGCTTCTAGTTTTCGTCTTCTAGACAAAGCCACACCTGCCAAGTTGAGTTTGGCAACAGCCAAATCCATATCCATAGACAAGCCCAACTCAATGGCTTTTTTAAAAAATTTCTCGGCCTGAACCAAATTCGTTTGCGAAACCATGATGCCTTGCAAATAATTGTAGTAGCCTTGCTGCTTTTGAACCAATGCAGTTTCGGGGTTTTTTATTTTGGCTAGCCAATTTTGAGCACCTGGAAAGTCTTGTTTTCGCAATTTTAAGAAGGCCAAAAGGATGAATTCGTTCTTAAAATATAAAAAAACAGGAACGGCCGTTAAAAATAACAAGAAAATACCATTGCCAATATTTCCTTCCGAAAATTGCCAAATGCTAGTAATTACAATAAGTCCAGCGATTATAAGTTTAATATTTTTGTGAAACATAAGTTGATTTTTAATTAAGTTGCAAATATAGTAAAATGATTTTAAAATATTTTTATAAAACTATTTGCCAGAAAAAAAAACCTTTGTATATTTGCACTCGGTTTTAGAATAACGAGTTCTAAAAAAAAATTAAAAGAAATATACATAAAGATTTAAAGATAAAAAACAATGAGCAAAAGAACGTTTCAACCATCGAAAAGAAAAAGAAGAAATAAACACGGATTTATGGACAGAATGGCTTCTGCAAATGGAAGAAAAGTCCTTGCTCGTAGAAGAGCAAAAGGAAGACATAAATTGACTGTTTCTAGCGAACCTAGACACAAAAAATAATGATTGTACATTAATCAATATCAAACCGTTACTATTTTATTTTAGTAGCGGTTTTTTTTGAGTAAAAAAATGTAAATTTGTATAAATTAGTTTAATTATGAATATTACAATTAAAACTCTTAGGAAAAATGATGATTTGATAAAACAGCTTATATCTAGTCAAAAAGAACTTATTAAAGAATGTCATGAAGATTATAAAACTAAAAAATTTCAGGAAGTTATTGAGCGATTAAAAGCAAAAAATAAGTTGTTAAGAAGTGATTTGCACGCCTGAAAATATTGCGATAACACTTGATAAATACTTAGCTCCAACAATTTGTACAGTGTTTCGTGATTTTTATCATCTTAAAAATAATTCTATAACCGTTTTTATTTGTGATTCATCTTATGGTAAACAAAAGGTTCTAAAAAGAAAAGTTGGATCATTGGTTTGATGAATTTAACGATAATTCATTTGTGAAATTTGATGATATAATTTTAGATAAAGAAAACAATGAATTTCCAATTTCTTTTATATTAAAAAAGGAGAATTTAAACTTTAATAAAATTTGTAAAGATTTTATAAATACAAATAATGAAGATAAATTAAGATAACTATTATATTAAATTCAAAAAAATGAAAAAAAGTGTAACACATAAAATTTGTATTTTTACATTTATTATTTCATTTTTTCTGTATTTATTTAGTCAAGTTTTAATATTTATTTATAATTACTTCTTTCAAGGTTGTATTTTTGAAAGAATGATTTTTTTTATATTTTTTTTCTCTACTTTTTTATTACTAAAATCGAAACAAAAATTTATTTCAAATAAACGCATAGTTTTTTCAACACCATTTATTTTCGCAACTAACGAGACTGATTTCAATGCTAAGTTCGTTTTGAAAGAAAGTGCTACAATTGAATCAAGGTCTGTTTTTCAAATTTATAAAAAATTGAATTTTATAGAAAGGCAAGTTCTGGATTTCAGTAAAATTTCATGGACAGGGTAAATTTCATGGTATATCTCAACACGATAGCGAAATTAATTAAATTATTAAAATAATAAATAAATACTTAATTTTTACAAAAAAAGAAGTCAAAATAGATAATTTTAAAATTCAATAAAACTCAAAATAAACAACACAACACCATGCCAAAAGACAATTCAATCAAATCGGTTTTAATTATAGGTTCGGGTCCAATAGTCATTGGGCAAGCTTGCGAATTTGACTATGCAGGGTCACAATCCGCACGCTCCATTCGAGAAGAGGGAATCGAAGTGATTCTGATCAACTCCAATCCGGCAACCATCATGACAGATCCATCCATGGCCGATCATGTGTATTTATTGCCATTGACCACAAAATCTATCATTCAAATCCTGAAAGAACACCCACAAATTGATGCTGTTTTGCCAACAATGGGCGGACAAACAGCCTTGAACTTGTGCTTGGAAGCGGAAGAAAAAGGCATTTGGAAGGATTTTAATGTCAAATTAATTGGTGTTGATATCAATGCCATCAATATCACCGAAGACCGTGAACAATTCAAACAATTATTGGAAAAAATACAGGTGCCAACAGCTCCTGCCAAAACGGCCACCTCTTTCTTAAAAGGTAAGGAAATCGCACAAGAATTTGGTTTTCCATTGGTTATTCGTCCTTCGTTTACATTGGGTGGTACAGGTGCTGCTTTTGTACATAAAAAAGAAGATTTTGACGAATTGCTTACCAGAGGTCTCGAAGCCTCTCCAATACATGAAGTACTGATAGACAAAGCTTTACTGGGTTGGAAAGAATATGAATTGGAACTTTTGAGAGACAAAAATGATAATGTAGTAATCATTTGTTCCATCGAAAATATGGATCCTATGGGCATTCATACGGGCGACTCTATTACAGTAGCACCCGCCATGACCTTGTCTGATACTACTTTTCAAAAAATGCGAGATATGGCCATTTTGATGATGAGAAGCATCGGGAATTTTGCTGGTGGCTGTAATGTGCAATTTGCCGTTTCGCCCGACGAAAAAGAAGATATAGTAGCCATCGAAATCAACCCACGTGTGTCTCGTTCATCAGCCTTGGCCTCAAAAGCCACTGGATATCCTATTGCAAAAATTGCTTCAAAATTAGCATTAGGCTACCATTTAGACGAATTGCAAAACCAAATTACAAAATCGACTTCAGCCTTATTTGAACCTACATTGGATTATGTAATTGTAAAAATACCCCGTTGGAACTTTGATAAATTTGAAGGTTCTGATAGAACTTTAGGCCTTCAAATGAAATCTGTGGGCGAGGTTATGGGCATTGGTCGCTCGTTTCAAGAGGCCTTGCACAAAGCTACTCAATCCTTAGAAATCAAACGAAATGGGCTTGGTGCAGACGGCAAAGGTTATACCAATTACGAACAAATCATCGAAAAATTGACACATGCAAGTTGGGATCGTGTTTTTGTGATTTATGATGCACTGGCCATTGGAATTCCGTTATCAAGAATACACGAAATTACAAAAATAGATATGTGGTTTTTGAAACAATATGAGGAATTATTTACTTTAGAAAAAGAAATTGCCAAATATAGAATAGACTCTTTACCCAAACATTTGTTACTAGAAGCCAAGCAAAAAGGATTTGCCGACAGACAAATTGCACACATGATGGGGTGTTTAGAAAGTCAAGTTCACTCCCTAAGAACAGCAAACAACATCAACCGTGTTTTTAAATTGGTAGATACTTGTGCTGCTGAATTTAAGGCCAAAACACCATATTATTATTCCACATTTGAAGCTGAAATACAAACAGCCAATGGACTGAAGTATGTTGATAATGAAAGTATTGTAAGCGACAAAAAGAAAATAGTAGTTTTAGGTTCTGGTCCAAACCGCATTGGGCAAGGTATCGAGTTTGATTATTCGTGTGTGCATGGGGTTTTGGCTGCCAAAGAGTGTGGCTATGAAACCATCATGATCAATTGTAATCCAGAAACGGTTTCGACCGATTTTGATACGGCAGACAAATTGTATTTTGAACCTGTTTTTTGGGAACATATTTATGATATCATTCAACACGAAAAACCCGAAGGCGTTATTGTGCAACTAGGCGGACAAACGGCATTAAAATTAGCCGAAAAATTATCTAAATATGGCATAAAAATCATTGGTACTTCTTTCGATGCTTTAGATTTGGCCGAAGACAGAGGTCGTTTTTCAGATTTATTAACCGAATTGAACATCCCTTTCCCAAAATTTGGCATTGCCGAAACGGCAGACGAAGCATCGGAACTGGCAGATGTATTGGATTTTCCATTGCTCGTTCGCCCGTCGTATGTATTGGGCGGACAAGGTATGAAAATTGTCATCAACAAACAGGAGTTAGAAGAGCATGTAATAGATTTATTAAAATCGATACCAGGCAACAAGTTGTTGTTAGACCACTATTTAGATGGGGCTATCGAAGCCGAGGCCGATGCCATTTGCGATGGCGAAAACGTTTACATTATCGGAATTATGGAGCATATTGAGCCTTGTGGTGTACACTCGGGCGATTCAAACGCTACCTTGCCACCATTCAATTTGGGCGAATTTGTGATGCAACAAATAAAAGACCACACCCACAAAATTGCCTTGGCACTTCAAACTGTAGGATTAATCAATATTCAATTTGCCATTAAAGACGATATTGTGTATATTATTGAAGCCAATCCACGTGCTTCTCGTACTGTCCCTTTTATAGCCAAAGCTTATGGTGAGCCGTATGTAAACTATGCTACAAAAGTCATGTTGGGCGAAAAGAAAGTTACCGATTTTGAATTCAATCCGCAGCTCCATGGCTATGCCATCAAGCAACCTGTATTTTCGTTTAGTAAATTCCCAAATGTAAACAAAGCATTAGGGCCAGAAATGAAATCAACAGGCGAAAGCATTTTGTTTATAGATGATTTAAAAGACGATCAGTTTTATGAATTGTATAGCCGTAGAAAAATGTATTTAAGTAAATAATACCAAAATATACGTATATTTGATATGAAACGGGGTGTTTAGCCCAGATTGAAGTGGAAATCCCGGAGGCTCAAAAGGAATTTTTTGTTGCCACAAAAGAGCGACCAGCGGAAGCTCCTTTTGTGGCAAACAAAAAAACCTTTTGAGCCGAGGAATTGAAACGAAAAGCTGGATAAGCTTCTGAATATAAACCATTAAACCTATAAAATGGTCTCTTACACTTGACTTTTTATACCAAATATACANNTATAAATATATTTGGTATTTATATAAAAAAAATTACATTTCTATTGTTTTTCCTAAAAGGGACAACGCTATTTTTTGGGCACATTTTTCGCCATCGATAGCCGCAGAAACAATACCTCCAGCATAGCCAGCCCCTTCGCCACATGGGTACAATCCTTTGATTTGCAAGTGTTCAAGGCTTTGCTCGTTGCGTGGAATACGAACTGGCGATGAGGTCCTACTTTCTGGAGCGTGCAAAATGGCTTCGTTGGTGTAATATCCTTTCATTGATTTTCCAAATTCTACAAAACCTTGTCGCATGATTTGCGTAAGAAAACCAGGAAAAACTTGCCCCAATTCGACAGAGGTTGTGCCAGGCACATAAGATGTTTTGGGGATAGATGCAGACCGTTTGCTTTGCGTAAAATCAACCAATCGTTGTGCGGGTGCTTTTTGACTATTGCCTATTTCGAGGGTGTTGCCTGCTTGTTGCCAGGCTCGTTGCTCGATACTTTTTTGAAAAGCCATACCTGCCAAAGCACCAAATTTTGCAAAAGGTTTAAAATCGTCGAGTGTAAGGGCCACTACAATACCAGAATTTGCAGTATTTTGATCTCGTTTCGATGGCGACCAACCATTTGTAACAATTTCGCCAGCTCCTGTGGCACATGGGGCCACTATGCCACCAGGACACATACAAAAAGAGTACATCCCCCTGCCATTTACTTGTTTGACAATAGAATATGGTGCTGGCGGAAGGTATTGCCCTCTAAAATCACAGGAATACTGTATGCTGTCTATCAAATCCTGTGTGTGTTCTGCTCGAACACCAATGGCAAAAGGCTTGGCTTCGATTACTATTTTTTTGGCATCTAACAATTCAAAAATATCTCTGGCAGAATGACCTGTGGCTAATATAAGTTTTTGAGCCTTAATGGTATCCCCCTTATGCGTTGTTACACCTTGTATTTCGTTGTTGTGCACGAGTATATCAGTAACCCTTGTTTCAAATAAAACCATACCGCCCGAAGCAATAATTTGCAAACGCATATCTTGAATAATTTGAGGCAATTTATTGGTGCCAATATGCGGATGGGCATCTATCAAAATATTTGGAGTAGCTCCAAATGCAACTAATAATTTCAAAATCCGATCTACATCGCCCCTTTTTTTGGATCGGGTATATAATTTCCCATCAGAGTAGGTGCCTGCTCCGCCTTCGCCAAAACAGTAGTTTGAATCTTCGTTTACTAAATGGTCTTGGTTGATGGCTTTCAAATCCCTACGACGGCCTCGAACCTCCTTACCCCGTTCAATTACAATAGGCTTTAGCCCCAACTCTATGAGTTGTAGTGCGGCAAACAATCCGGCCGGGCCAGCACCAACAATGATAACTTCTTGAGCATGAGCTACATCAGGATAGTGTGGCAACTGTGGTTTGGTGTCTGTTATGGGTTCATTTTGCAAATATACAGCTACTTTCAAATTCATTTTAATAGCCTTTTGACGGGCATCTAACGACCTTTTTAAAATCGCAACATGCTGAATATCATTCTGTTGTATATGATATTTTTTACAAATATAGTCTTGTAATACATCAAATTGCGAGGCTATTTCTGGAGCTACTTGAAATTGAAATTCTTTTGGCATAATCAAAAAGCATTGGTTTAGACTGCAAAAGTAATCAAAACAACTGATTTATTATACTATACCATCGATTGTATGGCAACTAGTTTGTCTTTAGCAAAACAATTAAAATGAAGCCGTTGGGTATTGATTTTTATAGGTTATACCTAATATTAGGAATAAAAAAATCAAAGACAAAAAGTTATTTTTTTAGACTCAGTTAAGCAAACAAAACAGAACAAAATGTTTAAAATGTATATGGGGTGTCAATAGAACACAAATTTTGCACACATGAATACTTCATCATACGTTGCCACCAAAAGCCAAACAAAAAATTAAAAAACAAACACCAAAACCATTAGGGCATGCCGGCAAAAAAAAGAAAGCCCCCACGCCCCAAACCCTTCAGGCGGGGCTTCCTTTTTTTGCCGTCGGGCTATCACGAGCACATGGTGCCTTGCTCTATCCCTCATGCGGGCAACCTCCAATAGTCAGTCTCTACTCACCAAAGTTTTTTCAAACTTCTTTTTTTTCTTTTTTATCATTTCACACTTCTAATTTCTCATTTCTGACCTCTAACTTCTAACTTCTTGCATCTAACCTCTTGCTTCTCATTTCTTGCTTCTCATTTTTA
>NZ_MUGT01000110.1 GCF_002217205.1 Flavobacterium branchiophilum NBRC 15030 = ATCC 35035
TTAAGGGGCTGAAACAGAGGGGCAAGCACTTTTGATTATGAAAACGCATCAGTTTACTTGTTATTAACGACTATAATTAATAAACATAGTTTTAAGTACCAAGATTTTGGAATGTTTTTATCTTTTGTAGATGTTGGTCAATTAGTTCATTCTGCTTATTTAAGTTCTTCAGCCCTTAACTTAGCTTGTTGTGCATCTGGAGGCATTTTAAATGATGAATTAAACTCATATTTAGATCTAAGAAATCCACTGCATCATCCTGCATTGTGTTTAATATTAGGTAAACCTAAAAATAGTTAAAATGTTAAATCCCAGAATAAGTATTGTTAGTAATGAGAATGAACTAATAATTTTGAAAATTAATGGTAGTGATAATTTTATTAAATTAAGTAGTATAGAATTTGAAATTATACAAGAGTATTCTAAAGATAATAATTCTAGCAGAGTTATACATTATTTTGAAAACAAAGTTCATATAGAATATGAACAGTTTAATAAACTAATTGAATTGGCTAAGAATAATAATATTTTAATTTCAGAAAATTACACCAAACTAAAAGATAAATCTTTTTCTTTTTTAGGAGTTACATTTGATTTGATATTAAAAAGAAATTCAAAACTTTTTGAGATAGTTAATATTGATTTTACTAACACATATTTTGAACAACTTTTTGAGAAAAAAACATTTCAAAAGATAATTCTAATAATTAGCTCAATTATTTTTTTATACATAATTGGAGACTTATTATTGACACCCTTGAATTTTAGAGAGAATTATCTAGATACCATATATCATTTTCCTTACCCATTTTCAACTTTATTTTTCTTTATATATTTTGCGTCTTTTATATCAACCTCAATACATGAATTCGGACATTATTTTATTTATAAAATAAATAACGGTAAGGTTTCGATTTTTGGAATTGGCTTAATGTTTTTCTTTTTACCAGCATTATATAATAAAGTATTTATAAAACTAATAAAAGTTAAAAGTGCAAGAATGATGGTGTATTTTGGAGGTATTCTCTTTGATATCTTACAATTTATTTTTCTAATCTTCTTTACTAAACATTTTCATTCTTCATCTCCTGTACTATCCTTTTTTTGTTATTCTGTAATGATTTCTATAACAATTAGATCTATTTTTAATTTCAATATATTTCTACCTGGTACTGATGGATATTACATTTTTACAGATGCTATTAATAAGCCTAATCTATTTGATATATGTAAACAGAAAACTAAAGAAATATGCAAAACTAATTTCCGTATGAAAGATACTTTCTATTTAATATTTACACTATTAAGTTATTTGTCTATTGTTTTTAGTTGGTTTGTTATGTTTTTTCCAATATTAATGTATATCTACTATGCTACATTTTTTAAATAAATTTACAGTCCTGATTTTAATGTTGTATAGTGCTAATTATTGCTATGCACAAAGTCAAACAGGAAAGGTTGTAGATGAGGATAAAAATCCAATAAATGCTGTACAAATTAAGTTTGATAACGATTCGACTTTTATTACTAAAGAAGATGGTTTGTTTCTTATTGATAAAAAGGACATAAAAGAAATAGATATTTATAAAGAAAATTATAAAAACATCATTATTTCATTTGATGACTTAAAAAAGCAAAAATTTGTTGTAATGCTTAAAAAAGCAAAAACAAATAGTTTAGAAGAAGTTGTTCTTAAGGCAAAAGACCCAATTTCAGAAAAGTTTTCTGTTTCTAAATTATCTAAACTTGATATATACACTAATCCTTCTTCTAAAGGAGATCCACTATTAGCAATTACTTCCTTACCATCTTCAACTAACACAAATGAAACTGCAAATCCTACTTTGAGAGGAGGTGAAGCAGATAGAAGCAGAGTCATATTAAATGGTGTGCCGATAAATAATCCTGTAAGAAATAGTCAAGATAATGGGCTAGGAAGTTTTAGTTTATTTAATACAGAATTTATTCATAAACAATATGTATATGCGAGTAATCCCCCTTTGACTTATGGAAACTCTAGTGCTGGAATTGTGGAAATTGAAACTATAAGAAAGTTAGATAATAATTCAACTAAATTGACTTTTAATCTTTCAAATATGGGTTTTTTTGTTTCAAAAAAAATTAAAGGTAATTTTATTCAATTTTATGGTAATAAACAATTTTCAGATGCTTTTATCCTACTAAACAAAAATAGTGTGCCTAATTTGAAAGACTTTAGATCAAATGATTTTGGTTTAAATTTACGTGTAAATATTAATAAAAAAGTTTATTGGAATTCATATAATTATTTTGTCGATGAAAGTATATTAACAAATAATTTTCAATATAATTTTAGCGGAGAAAGCAAAGGTTCCCAAGATAGATTTTTAACCGTTAATAATTTTGATTTTATAATAAATAAATCAAAGCTTAGAGTTGCAAATCTTTTAGACTATTCTGATAAAAAATACAGTTATGGTGTTATAAATTCTAAATCTAAATCTTTGCAGATTTTTACCTCAATAGACTATAAATTGATGTTTAACAAATCATTTTCAATTCAAACGGGTAGTAATTTTTCATTAACAAATTATAATTATGATGAAATTAAACCTGTTTATTATTTCTCACTAAATGAAAATGCTCCAACATATTTGTCTAGTCTTAGAATAAAGAATAATTATATTGAAAGTTATCTATATGCTAATTGGGAAATGACAAGTAAACTTGGTTTTTCTACTGGAGTAAGAACAAACGTTCCAATTGATAATCAAAGGGAGTATTTGAGTTATCAAGCATCTACGCATTTTGATTTAAATAACAAAAACAGAATGATTATTAGTGCAGGAAAATACCATAGCTATTCAACTCCAAACTATATAAATCATACAATTAATTTATTAAATAGCAATCAAATTGCTTTAGACTACTATTACTCAAATAAAAAGTTTGATTTAACAAGTGCTATTTATTATAAGAACGATTCTGGTGATTTTACATATTCACAAACTCAATTTTATCAAAGAATTAAATCATTTGGATGGGAAGTTTCGACATCATTTAATATTAATAAAAAATTGTCGTTTTTATTTTCTAATACATTTCTAAATCAAAAACTAAAAATTGATAGTGAATATTTTAACGGAAATAGTAGTTTTAATTATTTTATTAAGGCAAGATTTTCTTATAGTAACATGAGATTGCTTAATGTTTCTTTATCTCTTTCAAGTAGACCCGGCAATTATTATACTCCTGTTGTTTCTTCTATTTATAATAATGATGCGTTAAATTATCAACCGTTTTTTAGTTCTAATATTAATGACAATCAGTTAAACGAATATAACAAATTAGATTTTGTTGCAAATAAAATCGTAACAATTAATAAAAAAAACTTATTAATTCCGTATTTGAGCATACAAAATATATTAAATAAAAATAACCAATCTTATATCTATTACAATGCCAATTATACAATTCAAAACATTTACAATTTTCAAAAAAGGATTGTCTATTTTGGAATGCAATATACCTTTTAAAAGACAAAGTTAATGTTAATCAATGTAAATAGTAATCAAATAATTAAATTTTAGAATTATTTATTTAATTATCTTTGTTTTTTAAATATTTATAATGGAACTATCCAAAGGAAAAAGTATTATTAATTTTTTTGATACATTTAAATAAGACATGGATTGTTTGAAATATTTGGCTGAAAAGAAATGGTATCAGGATTTATATGTAAAAAATGTAAACATACAAAATGCACTATTCGTAAAAATAATTATGCTAGAGATTGTAATAAGTGCCACCATATCGAAAGTCCAACCGCAGACACTTTATTTCACAAAGTAAAATTTGGACTTCATAAGGCATTAGGTATTTGTTTTGAAATGAATGCAACCACAAAAAGCATATCTACAAATCAAATAAGTAAGCGTTATGAAGTACGTTATATTACGGCATGGTTGTTTATGGAAAAAGTAAGAATAGCAATGAAAATAATCAAAAATAAATAAATTTGTTTAATTTGAGCTTATTATTGTAATTTTTTTTAATAAATTCTGACATGATGTAAAACCAAACACCAATTTAAAATATCCTGATCTACTTATTATTTCCTATAATTATTTAACAAAAAGCTTGAACCTTACACAAAAAAAGCCGAATAGCTCGACTTTTTTGTGTAAGGTTGGTTTTTATTTATTTTTGAAATTGTTATTGGCCTCTTTGGGATTTGATGTGTCATCTATACAAAAAACTCAACACACACGAATGAATTGCTAGCTCCCACACATTTCACACTCTTCAGGGTCGGCATTTTTGGCTAATTCAAGCATGCGGCGGTAGTCCTCTTTGTGGATTGGGGTGGTGTGCAAATCTACTGTTGCGGGGGCTTCTTTTTTGTCGTTATTGAGCGTAAATTTTATGGCATCTACTGCCGATTTGGTTCTTAAATAATACATTCCTGTTTTTAGTCCCGATTGCCACGCATAAAAGTGCATCGACGTCAATTTTGCATAATTAGCATCTTGCATAAACAGATTTAAGGATTGCGACTGATCGACAAAGTAGCCTCTGTGTTTAGACATGTCTATGATATCTTTCATAGACATTTCCCAAACGGTTTTGTATAACTCTTTCAAATCCTTTGGAATGGCATTTATGTTTTGTACCGATCCGTTTTGTCGCATGATTTCTTGTTTCAAATCGTCTGTCCAAATGCCTAGTTTTACCAAATCGTTTAACAAATGTTTGTTTACTACTATAAACTCTCCCGACAACACCCGTCGGGTATAAATGTTGGACGTGTAAGGTTCAAATGCTTCGTTGTTGCCCAAAATTTGCGACGTAGAAGCCGTTGGCATTGGTGCTACTAAAAGGGAGTTTCGAACGCCATATTGCAACACTTCTTTTCGTAGCGATGCCCAATCCCATCTACCCGAAAGGTCTGCATCTTGTAATCCCCAAAGGTTGTATTGAAACAAGCCTTGCGAAATAGGCGATCCTTCGTAGGTGGAATAAGCTCCGTCTTCTTTGGCCATTTCCATAGAGGCTGTAACGGCTGCAAAATAAAGGGTTTCAAAAATTTCTTGATTCAATTTTTTGGCTTCGTCGCTAGTAAATGGCAATCTAAGCATGATAAATGCGTCTGCAAGTCCCTGAACACCAAGCCCTATGGGCCTGTGTCGCATGTTGGAATTTTCTCCTTCTTTTACAGGATAATAATTCCTGTCTATAACTTTATTTAGGTTGCGTGTTACTCTTTTGGCTACTTTATAAAGCAACTTGTGGTTGAACTTGCCTTTTTCTACAAACATTGGCAACGATAATGAGGCCAAATTACATACCGCTATTTCGTCTTTTGAGGTGTACTCCATGATTTCGGTACACAAATTTGACGACCGTATGGTTCCTAAATTTTTTTGATTGGATTTTTGGTTAGCAGCATCTTTATATAGCATATAAGGGGTGCCTGTTTCTATTTGCGATTCCAAAATTTTCTCCCAAAGTTCACGGGCTTTGATGGTTTTTCGGCCTTTTCCTTGTATTTCATAACTGGTGTATAAGGTTTCAAACTGCTCCCCATATACTTCATATAATCCTGGGCACTCATTTGGACACATCAAGGTCCAATGGGCATCCTCTTGTACTCTTTTCATAAACAAATCCGAGGTCCACATTGCAAAAAATAAGTCTCTTGCCCGCATCTCTTCCTTGCCTGTATTTTTTTTCAAATCCAAAAATTCAAAAATATCTGCATGCCATGTTTCGATATAAATAGCAAAACTTCCTTTTCGTTTGCCTCCTCCTTGATCCACATACCGAGCCGTGTCGTTAAACACCCTTAGCATAGGAACAATGCCGTTTGACGTGCCATTTGTACCTCTGATATAAGAACCCGTAGCCCTAATATTGTGGATAGACAATCCGATGCCGCCTGCTGATTGCGAAATTTTGGCTGTTTGTTTTAACGTATCATATATACCATCGATGCTGTCGTCTTGCATTGCCAATAAAAAACACGAAGACATTTGTGGTTTTGGTGTTCCTGCATTAAACAACGTTGGCGTAGCGTGTGTGAAATATTTTTTGGACATCAAATCGTAGGTTTCTATTACAGAATCCAAATCGTTGAGGTGAATTCCAACGGCTACTCTCATGAGCATGTGTTGTGGTCTTTCTACAATTTTGCCATTTATTTTTAATAAATAAGAGCGTTCGAGGGTTTTAAATCCAAAATAATCATAATTAAAATCGCGGGTATAAATAATATGTGAATCTAAAAAAGCGGCATTTTCAATAATCACCCGATACACTTCGTCTGAAAGTAAGGGTGCCGCTTGATTGGTTCGAGGATTGACATATTGATACATGTCGGTCATTGTATCTGAAAACGATTTTTTGGTGTTTTTATGCAAATTAGAAATCGCAACTCGGGCTGCCAATTGGGCATAATCTGGGTGAGCAATCGTCATGGAGGCAGCAGTTTCGGCAGCCAAATTGTCCAATTCTGTAGTAGAAACCCCATCATACAAGCCTTCAATTACACGCATAGCCACCTTTACAGGATCGACCAAATCGTTTAATCCATAGCATAATTTTTTTACTCTTTCTGTAATTTTATCAAACATTACAGGCTCTTTCTTGCCGTTTCTTTTAACTACAAACATATTATTTTATTGTTTTTTTTTAATTTTATTTGTTTCAACTGCACTGCTATTGTATTAAAAATCAGCATCAAAGCTTATTTTATTAGCCTCTACATCTGTATTCATAACACCCGCTTTTTGGTATTCGGCTACTCTTTTTTCAAAAAAATTGGTTTTTCCTTGTAGCGAAATCATGTCCATAAAATCAAATGGGTTTGTGGTATGATAAACCCTATCGCAACCAAGTTCTACGAGCAGCCTATCGGCAACAAATTCTAAATATTGTGTCATCAAAGCGGCATTCATCCCAATCAAACTTACAGGTAATGATTCTGTAATAAATTCTCTTTCTATATCAAGTGCATTTGTAATAATTTCTGTAATTCTTTGTTTTGATACTTTGTTTACCAAATGGTTATTGTGCAAGTGCACCGCAAAATCACAATGAACTCCTTCATCTCTCGAAATCAGCTCGTTAGAATAGGTGAGGCCGGGCATCAATCCTCGTTTTTTGAGCCAATATATAGCACAAAAGGCTCCCGAAAAAAAGATGCCTTCTACAGCTGCAAAAGCGATCAATCGTTCGGCAAACGAATCGGAGGTTATCCATTTCAAAGCCCAATCGGCTTTTTTCTTTATTGCTGGAAAAACATCCAAGGCATGAAACAGTTCATCTTTTTCTATTTCGTCTTTAACATAAGTGTCTATCAAAAGGGAATAGGTTTCGGAATGGATATTTTCCATCATAATTTGAAAACCATAAAAAAACTTAGCTTCGGCATATTGTACTTCATTTACAAAATTTTCGGCCAAATTTTCATTTACAATTCCATCTGAAGCCGCAAAAAAGGCCAAAATATGTTTGATAAAATAACGTTCTTCGTTGTTTAATTTAAAATTCCAGTCTGTCAAATCTTGCGACAAATCTATTTCTTCGGCAGTCCAAAAACTTGCTTCCATGGACTTATACATATTCCAAATATCATGGTGCTTTATTGGAAAAATGACAAATCGATTTTTATTTTCTTGAAGAATTGGCTCTACTAACGACATAGTTTTTTGATTATTAAGGTATTATATAAAATGGTACTTTGGTTATTTTTAGAGTACAAAGGTTATAAATTAAAACGAGTATAAAAAGATAAACTTATTCACAATTTGAACAAGTTTTTAACAATGGTGTTTTTTTTGACAATGAAGTGCTATAAATTTTAAAGCCTTGATAATCAATTATTTAAAAACTTAACATTTTGTTAAAAGCCCGTAAAATAAGGGATTTTGAGGTTGCTTGATTGCTTTTTAAGAGCTGAAGTTTTGGCATTTTTTTTATGGTGTTTTACGTGATTGGCACTTGTTTTTTATGGCTACTAGAATGCTGCTTTTTTATTTTGATATTGGGTAAGTTTGTTTTTCTGTCAAAATATTTTAACACCCCGAAATTTGCGTTAGGGATAGTAGTGTAAATCCTTTAGAAGCCCCCCAGCCCCCAAAGGAGGAGTTGTATTGCACGAATATAGTTTCTGAATGTGGCAATCAAAAATGATTATTTCACAATATGATATTTCTTTTGGAGTTCAATGAACGTTGTTTGAAACGAATAGCCCGACCCTTGAGGGAACGCCCAAAAAATGTTACTGCCCATTTGGTGTTTGATTTAGAATGTTGCCGTTTTTTTGAAGTAAAACCTTGCTTGCATTTTATCAACGCAATCGATGTAAATGTGTTTTTCAATCGATTTTGGCTTTTTATTTTATGTTTTTCAAAAAAAAACCATAAGTTTACCTAAAAATTGATTTTTTTTATCGAGTTATTTAC
>NZ_MUGT01000111.1 GCF_002217205.1 Flavobacterium branchiophilum NBRC 15030 = ATCC 35035
GAAAAATTTTAAATTAAATAAAAAAAATGAAAAAACTTATTTTATTATTAGTATTAGCAACGGCATTTTTGTCGTGTAGTAAAAGTGATGACAACAAAGAGTTGCCAGTTACTTACGGTAATATTTCGGGTGTTTGGTATTTGAGTCAATACATCAAAATGGATGGAACTGTAGTAAATCACGTTCATAAATGTGCTACTTTGAAAGACAATATGAATTTTGTTGTAAATATTCTCAATATAGATGTTAAAAAGTATTATGCAAATTGTGTTAGTGTTGATGATTCTGACAGCTCTTTCAATTTTTATTTAGAAAATAATATAATCAAAAATGGAAATAGTTTTATTGATAATTGTACGATTGTATCGCTAACAAAGGATAAAATGGTACTCAATTATAGTGAACCACATATTATGATCAATCAATATTATAAAACAATGATTGTTACAAGAAATTAATGATTTAATGTTTTTTAAATGTAAAAAATCTGTTTTTAGAACAAATTTATTTTATTTGAGCTATTTTGAGAATTTGCAATCATTTAATAAATTGAGTTGTTGTTTCTCAATGTATTGTTTTTAAGAATAACAACGTAGTCTGTTTTAGATTTGTAAAAAGTATATGTTAATATGAACGATAATCGGTTTATTTGTAATTTTAAAAAAAAGTTATGCTTATGGATGTGCGCTATAAGTATCCTAACGGTTTCGGCACAGAAAGAAGCAAATATTTGGTATTTTGGAGATCATGCTGGATTAGATTTTACCACAGGAATACCTGTTCCGCTTATAGATGGAGCATTAAGTACAGAAGAAGGTTGTGCTTCAATTTCAAATTATAGTGGGCAGCTACTATTTTATACTGATGGGATAACGGTATATAATAGAAACCATCAAGTAATGTTAAATGGTATGGACTTGTATGGGCATAGTTCTAGTACACAATCGGCTACAATTATACCCAAACCAGGTTCTACTAACTTATATTATGTATTTACGCTAGATGAACAGCTGGGAAATAAAGGGCTTAGATATTCTATCATAGACATGAATTTAGATGGAGGATTAGGAGGTGTAACGGGTTTCAAAAATGTATTAGTATATCAACCTAGTTGTGAAAAAATGGGGGTTATAAAGCACAATAATAATATTGATTATTGGATTATAACACATGGTTTAGGGAACGACAGGTTTTATGCACATTCATTAACTGCTTTAGGTCTTAATTCTAATCCTGTAATATCTACTGTTGGTGATGTTGTCGAAGAAAATATAGAAAATGGCAACACACAAACCCAAGGATTTATGAAAGTTTCAGCGTCGGGTAATAAACTAGCTTATGTAAATTTAGGATTAAAAAAACTTCAATTGTTTGATTTTAATAATGCCAATGGACAAGTTACCAATCCAATAGACCTTTTGAGTGGATTTATCCAAATGTATGGTGTTGAGTTTTCTCCAGATAGTAATGTCTTATACCATTCAAATATCGAAACAGGAAAATTATACCAATTTGATTTGACTTCAAGTAATATTGCAAATTCTGCGGTAGTTATGGATTACGGATCAGCTCATGCTGGGGCACTACAAATGGGACCTGACAAAAAAATATATTTAGCTGATTACTTGTCAAATAAATTGAGTGTAATAAATAATCCTAACGTAGTTGGTTTAGGTTGTAATTTTCAATTTGATGTTGTAGATTTAGGGGCTGGAGTGTGTCGCTTGGGACTTCCGTCATTTCCTGCATCTTTTTTCAACTCTGCATTTACGGTTCAAAATTTGTGTCTAGGAGATACAACACAATTTATTTTGAACACTCCTCAAGTTGCTAATAGTGTTTTGTGGGATTTTGGAGACAATACAACTTCTACATCACTATCACCAACACATCAATATACGGCAGAGGGAAATTATACAGTAACTGTAACAATTACTACAAATAACGGTATTGAAACACCAGCAACAAAAAATATTACAATTGCTCCCATTCCAACGGTTTCAAACCCTATTTCAAATCAAGTAGTCTGTAACAACTTGGGAACTCTCTATGATTTGTCAATACATAATGCTTCGCTTCTAGGAAATCAAAATCCATCTATTTTTAAAGTTGCATATTTTGCATCAATATCGGATTTAATAAATCACTCAAATGTTTTACCTAATAATTATTTGTTAAACACAAATTCAAATACTGTTTATGCTAAAATTTATCATTATAGTAATAAAAAATGTTATAGTCAAACTAGTTTTACAATAACTTTAGTTCAGCAAGCCGTTGCACACTCTTGTAATGATTTAAAACTGTGTGATTCAAACAATGACGGTTATGAGATTTTTTCGTTATCAAGTCAAAACAATACTGTTTTGGGCAATCAATCGGCATCAAATTATTCGGTTTCTTATTATTTAACACAAGCCGATGCTAATGCAAATAATAATGCATTGCCAACTAACTATCAAAATACTAGCAATCCACAAACCATTTTTGCACGAGTTTTTAATACTAATTATTCAACTTGTTATCAAACTACTAGTTTTAATCTTCAGGTATTTCAACAGCCTGTTGCACAACAGCCACAAGATTTATTCCTTTGCGACGACTCCTCGCATGACGGGAAGGAATTTTTTAATTTAGTAGATCAAACTTCAATAATTCTAGGTAATCAATCCAATTCTGGTTTTAATATAACCTATCATACAAGTTTAGCAAATGCACAATCTGGTTATAATGCATTACCTAGTTATTTTCAAAATTCGATTCAATGGCAACAAGATATTTATGTACGTATGACTAATGCTGCCTTTAATGAATGTGTAGATTCGACTAAAAAATTTAAAATCAATGTATTACCCAAACCCGATTTAAATCTTTCGAGTTCATATACTATGTGTGAAGGTGTAAATATAAGTATTGATGTTTTATCAAATTTCGATTCTTATTCTTGGTCAAAAGGTACAACAGTTATAAGTACTTTGCCAAGCGTCATCATTAGTTCAGAGGGTAATTATAGTTTGACAGTAACCAAAAATTATAACAACATAATGTGTCAGGACACTCAATCATTTGTTGTTTATCAATCCAGTAAAGCAAAAATTAGTTCTATAAATATTCAAGACTGGACTGATTCTGATAATACTATTGAGGTTGTGGCTTTTGGAAACGGAGATTATTTGTATTCTATAGACAATATTCATTTTCAGACAAGTCCTATTTTTACGGGACTTCAATCTGGTACGTATACGGTTTATGTTTATGATACACATCAATGTGGTACCACAGTTAAAGAAATTTTTTTATTGAGTTACCCAAAATTTTTCAGTCCCAATGGTGATGGCGTAAATGATTTTTGGAAAATAAAATTTTCAGAAACAGAACCCCACTTCAATATCAAAATATTTGATAGATATGGTAATTTGATAATAGAGTCAAATCAGTTTTCTGGATGGAACGGACAAACCGAAAAACATCTTCAAGCAGCTTCAGATGATTACTGGTTTGTCATTACACGAGAAAATGGGAAACAATTTAAAGGACATTTTAGTTTACTGAGGTAACTTTTAGCAATTCAATCTTTTTTCAAATCTTCAAAACAAGAAGTAAATAAAAAATATTCCCTGTATAAAATGCAACCTTTGTCAAAGCATCAACCCTGACAAAGATTTGTATTTTGGTATAATTCAAAATTATTTTAAACCATCAACAGCTACATTTACATTGCCATTTACTTTCACAAATGCCACAATGGCTTTGTTGGTTAGTTGGATTTTTTGAAAAGTAATATCGTCTATTTTTCCGTTTACAAAAACGCCTGGCATGGGGCTATAATTGGTAAGGTATTGTTTCATGCTCTTTTTGGCCTCGTCCAAATTTGGTGCAATGGAATACCGACACATTTGCTGGATTTTTTTCAAAATAACACCTTGTGCCAGCCAATTTGCGGTTCGGAGCAAAGAACTTTTAGTATCTAGGGCATAATCCATTTGATCAAAAAAGATTTCTTTGGTTTGATCGTTATATTGTGGAAATCCTGTCAAATATACCGTGCCATTTACACTTCCAAGAAGGTCTAATGCAATTACAATTTTGCCTTGTTTGTGCCATAAGGCCACGTTTTGAACGGTAACTTTTTTACTTCCCGAACCAAATTCTTGCCCAGCAAAATTCTTTTTGATAATGTTTGTGGCGTCAGAATAGGTAGATACTGCCACAATATTGGCCGCAATGGCATTTGGTATATCGCTAACAGATTTTAAAACAGTTTTGTCTTTGTAAAAACGTTTCTCGGGCATGTTGCCAATTAAGGTTTCCATATTGCATTTCAACCCCATTTGTAAATTCAATTGGTCTTTCTGAATTTTGGCATCGGTGGCATACAATTCTGTAGGCACAATTCTCAACCAACTCTGATAGGCCGCACTCATTTCAAATGGCGTGGCAATTTTGTCCAAAGCTTCCATTACATTTGGCTTAAAATCCATTGATTTTTCTATACTTTCATCAATTTTTTGTTCAATTTTCGATTTGAATAATTTCAATGCCGGATTGATCAAATAGGTGATGGGCATGTTTTTGCCAAAAACCATAACCGTAGGACTCTCTTTCCAATCTAATGATTTGAACTCTGTTTTGGTATTCAATTTCCAGTTTACCAAATGGGTTTCGCTCAATAGTGTGATAACACCGTTGAGGTTGAATTCTTTTGTATCTCGTAAATCAACCCCCATTTTATTTACCCCATAACGGTATTTGGCAATAATTTTTAAGGGCAAAACGGTTTTTATACGCCCATTTTCGTTGCTGATTTGAATGGGTGCTTGCTTCCAAACTTTCAATTCTATATCGTCGTCTTCCAAATTGCTGTCGTCAAATATCAAACCATTAAGTGTAGCATTGGTTTTATTTTCAATATCTTTCAATTTTATCGAAATGGGCATGTTGAGGTAAGAATCTACTTTTTCATATACCAACGGCGCTGCATCGTCTGGCTCGGGTTTCATAGACTCGATTTTGCTTGTAGTAGAACAAGCACTTGTAAGCCATAATAGCGATAATATAATAAATCCTAAATAAAATTTTGTCATAATGAATAGTGGGCTAATGTTGTTAAAAATTTGTTTTTTGAAATAATGAAATAATTTGTAACAAAAATAATACTTTCACGTCAAATTCAAATATCAAATCACAACAAATCATGTATTTTTTGATTAATTTTGCGTTTTATTAGTATCAAATGGCTTTTGTCATGATTTTAAATATAAACGAGAGCATGTTTTACCGCTATAAACGCATACTTTTGTATTCAAATTTTATAAAAAAAATGACCTATTAAACAGATGAAAAAGATTTTTTTAACCCCATTGCTCGTAGTGTTTGGATTGTTTTCAGGATTCGAAACAACCGCTCAAAGCCAAAATCAAAAATGGACTTTAGAGGCCTGTGTGCAATATGCTTTGGCACACAATATTTCGATCAAACAATCTGATTTAGATAGTCAATCGGCGGCGGTTGAAAAAAAAGCAGCATTAGGAAATTTTTTACCCACGGTAAATGTTAGTGGCACTCATTCCTGGAACGTAGGTTTGAATCAGAACATTACAACGGGCATTTTAGAAAATCAAACCACACAAAACACCTCCGTAGGACTCAATTCGGGCATTACGATTTATAATGGAATGCAAAACCAAAATCGATTACGACGGGCCAATTTGTCGGTATTGGCAGCACAATTTCAATCGCTGAAAATGAAAGACGATGTGGCTTTGAATGTAGCCAATGCCTATTTGCAAATTTTGTTTAACAAAGAAAATTTGAAAGTTCAAAAAGAGCAATTGGCCAATAATCAAAAACAATTGCAACGTTCGACTGCTCTGGTAGCGGCAGGCTCTGTGCCACAAGGCGATTTGTTAGACATCAAAGCAACGGTGGCTTCAAACGAACAAAACGTGGTTTTGGCCGAAAACAACCTATTGATTTCAAAATTGAGTTTAGCTCAATTGTTGCAACTCGATGATTTTCAGAATTTTGACACAGCAGACGATATTCCAACAAGCCTTACGGAAAGCGAAATATTGATACAAGACCCCAAAAATATTGTTCAAAAAGCAAAAGAGAATAGGGTAGAACCCAAAATTGCCACAACCAATTTTGAAATAGCACAAAAAGATTTGCTGATTGCAAAAGGAGCATTACAACCAAGGGTGTCTGGGTTTTACAGTTTTACTACCCGTGCAGGCTATTCGGACCGAGTTGTTGGTGTGGTACCCAATTTGGCCAACCCAACAACCCCAATAGGTTATGTAGAAGGGACCAATCAAGCGGTATTGCAACCCAATTTTTTGCCGGTTACAGGAAAGGCAGCCCCTATTTTAACTCAATTTGACGATTATAAAGGACATTCGGTGGCATTGCAATTATCGATTCCTGTATTTAATGGATTTAGTGCCAAAAACAATATTACAAGAGCCAAAATAGCTTTGGAACGTACTAAAATAGCACAAGAGCAAACGGCTATCGACTTGGAACGCAACGTTTATACGGCTTATACAAATGCAAAAGGAGCTTTGAATGCCAACAAAGCTGCTCAAACGACTCTTTTGGCAAGACAAGAAGCTTATAATTATGCTCAAGAAAAATATGCCGTTGGAATGATGAATGCTTTTGATTTTAATCAATCGCAAACAGTATTGGCCAATGCACAGTCTGAAGTATTGAGAACCAAATATGATTATATTTTTAAATTAAAAATTATTGAATTGTATTTTGGAATACCAATTATTAAAAATTAATAAAAAAACAACATAAAATTAGCCCAATATCATGTCAAAAAAAAGAATTTATACGCTGTTAGGAATCATTGTAGCGATCATTATTTTGTTAATAATTCTTAAAAAAACCAAAGTCATTGGCAATAATGATGCCGATGCACTTGCCATCGAAACCGTAAAAGTCAATCAAACCACCATCGTAGAAACGGTGTCGGCAACAGGCAAAGTACAGCCCGAAGTACAAGTAAAAATTTCATCAATGGTGTCAGGCGAAATAATAGATTTGCCAGTAAAGGAAGGACAAATTGTAAAAAAAGGTGATTTATTAGTAAAAATAAATCCAGATTTATACACTTCGGGTCTCAACCGAACTGTGGCAGGATTGTCTGGTACAAAAGCCAGTTTAGGTCAGGCCGATGCCCAATTTAACGAAGCCAAAACCAGTTACGAACGCAATAAAACCTTGTTTGAAAAAGGAATAATTTCCAAATCGGATTGGGATAAAGCTACTGCTTCTTTTGAAGTAGCCAAAGCCGCCAAACAAGCCGCATATTATAACGTTCAAAGTGCTACGGCAACCGTAAAAGAAGCCAAAGACAACTTGGGAAGAACCATTATTTATTCGCCTGCCGATGGTACAATTTCGTCGTTGAATGTAGAATTGGGCGAACGAGTTTTAGGGACACAACAAATGGCAGGAACCGAAATTATGAGAGTAGCCAACCTCAATAATATGGAAGTTGAAGTAGATGTCAATGAAAATGATATTGTAAAAATCAATATTGGCGATGAGGCAAAAGTACAAGTAGATGCCTTTTTGAAAAAAGAGTTCAAAGGTACCGTTACCAGCATTTCTAATGCTGCCAACGCCACCACATCGGCCGATCAGGTAACCAATTTTAAGGTAAAAGTACGTATTTTAAAAGAATCTTATGCCGATTTAATGGAAGGCAAACCAGCCAGTTATTCTCCTTTTAGACCAGGAATGACTGCAACCGTGGACATTATTACTAAAAGAAAAACCAATGTAATTGGAGTGCCTATTAGTGCCGTAGTTGTAAAAAACGACACTACACCAATCAAAAAAATAGATGTGCCAGACGACAATGCCATGCCAAAAGCCAAATCTGACAAAAAAATAGAATGTGTTTTTGTAAAAGTGGGCAACAAAGCCAAAATTAGAATTGTAAAAACAGGGATTCAAGATGATGCCAATATAGAAATCATACAAGGACTTCATAAAGGCGACGAGGTGATTACAGGGCCTTACACTACCGTGTCAAAAGATTTGCAATCAGGAGATAAAGTAAGCTTGACTTTGGACAAAAAATAGTAACTCAATTCTAATAAATAGGGTATTTGCGTTAGGGATAACAGTGGAAATCCTTTTTTGCCCCTCTTTTTGGGGCAAAAAAGATTATTTCACAATATTATATTTCTTTTGGAGTTTAATGAACGTTGTTTGTAACCGATAGCCGACCCTTGGGGAACGCCCAAAGACTATTTATGGCAAGTTTTTTATTTTGTATGTGGGTAAAAATAGTTTAAATCAATCAATCAATCAATACATTGGGTTATATATTAAGTTTAGAAACGGCTACTAAAAACTGCTCGGTAGCCCTTTCTAAAAACGGCGAAACATTATTTTATAAGGAATTGGCAACATTAGGTTATTCACATGCCGAACAATTGCACGTATTTATAGAAGCCTTATTGCATGAGGCACACATCACATTTTCTGATTTGGTAGCCGTAGCAGTAGGGCAGGGGCCGGGCTCTTATACGGGCTTACGTATAGGGGTGTCGGCTGCAAAAGGATTGTGCTATGCCTTGAATATTCCGCTCATAGCCCTCGACACTTTACAAGTTTTGGCTAAACAAGTTGCTGTTTCAAATGGGTTGATTGTACCCGTGATAGATGCCCGAAGAATGGAAGTTTTTAGTGCTGTTTTTGATTGTAACCACCAGTTAATCAGGTCGGTACAAGCCGAAATTATCACGGAACATTCTTTTGAGCAATACAGCCAAACCCTTTATTTTGTTGGCGATTGTTTAGCAAAATGTCAAACGGTATTAAACCACAATCGATTGGTTTTTTTAGACCAATACCAATACCCATCGGCAAAAGACATGGCATATTTGGCTTATGAAAAATTTCAAAAAGCAGCATTTGAAGACGTAGCTTATTTTGAACCTTTTTATTTAAAAGATTTTATGATGACAACCTCAAAAAAATAAAGAAAATTAAAGTTTATATTTCAATTATAGCTTTGAAATAGCCAATTTATTGGATTTTTTATGCCAAAAAGAATCAAAAAAAATAGTTGCTAGCTCATTTTTTGTAGTTTTTTTAAATTTTTTCTAAAAAATAATTGTATATTTTTAGGCTATTTTATATATATGGTATTATATATATTTGGTGTAATATTTTAGCTAATAAAAATACAAGATAACAAGTTGCGACCAAACCCACCTACATGCTGTTGTTTTATACAAAATAGACCAAAAAACCGTTGATTTTTTTGAAATATTCAGTTAAATTTTGATAATTTTTACTTAATATATTTATAAAAACAACTAGTCTTTTGGTCTATTTTTATTTAAATAACTACACTATCTGATATTGTGCATTAATTTTTTTATGATTGGTGTCATTACAAATGACAAAGCAGCCACAGCAAGTGAAACAATAGCCAACATCCAAAAGAAATAGCTTAATCCTTTTTCATCTGCTATTTTATCAATGTTTTCGCCAAATTTTGCAGCACCTTTCATACCAATTGCAACTGCTAAATACCATATTCCAAACATCATGGCTATCATTCTGGCAGGGACTAATTTACTTACGTAAGAAAGTCCCACGGGCGAAATACACAACTCGGCCATGGTAACAAAAAGATACACTAAAATCAGGTAAATCATGCTTACAGAAGCCGTTTTGGCTCCAGGAGCAATGCCATTTGCACCAATAGCCACTACCATCATCCCAATAGCTAGAAAAACCATTCCTAAAGCATATTTCATATTTGCCGAAGGATTGTATTTACTTTCCCACCATTTTGAAAATAAAGGAGCTAATGCTATAATATATAATGAATTTAGAGAAGAAAACCACGAGGCGGGTACTTCTAAAGATTCGTCTGTAAATTGATTTTTCAACATCCAAATAGCTATCCCCCAGATGATTACAAAACTAGAAGCCAAAACTAAATTGGCCACCGCATATTTTGCAAATGTTTGTTTGAATAGTAATAATAAAACCCATGTAATGATGCCTAACGGCACTACAACAATTCCGGCATTAACAATTTTGAAAATCGTTCCTGCACTTCCATCGAGTACTCTATTGGTATAATCTTTTGCAAAAATGGTTAATGTTCCTGGTGATTGTTCAAAAATAGCCCAAAAGAAAATGGTTAAAAAGGCAAAAAATGAAACGGCAATCATTTTTTCTTTAGTAATTTGAGCGTAATTCATTAATCTATAAACCAATAGAAATAGGAATAAACCAATGGCTACTAATATAGTTAAATTATTTCCTGTTAATCCAAATAACTCAAAATTGAAAATGTCGATGTTGCCATTAGAAATAATTTTGGCGGGTTCAAAAACAATCCAAAGCAGTCCCAAAACGGTCATTAGTCCAATAAGAGCCAATTGCCAAACGGGAAAAGGATTTAATTTGTCGTTATTCTCGTCTGTAAGTGCTACTTCTTTTTTTACGGGTTTTAAACCGATATCTCCAAATATATTTTGAGACAGCCAAAATTGAATTAAACCAAACAGCATAAATATTCCGGCTAAACCAAAGCCCCAATTCCAGCCGACTTGCTCTCCTAGGTAGCCACATAAAACGATACCGAAAAAGGCTCCAGAGTTTACACCCATATAAAAAATGGTATATGCACCATCTTTCTTTTCTGGTCTGTCTTTGTACATTTCAGACACAATTGAAGTCATATTGGGTTTAAAAAAACCATTTCCAAATACTAACAAAATGAGCCCTGTATAGATAAAAAAAGGCGATTCTAATGCCATAGAGCCGTGACCTAATGTCATCAATAAAGCACCAATTACTACTGCCCAGCGGTAGCCAATTACTTTATCGGCAAAATAGCCCCCCATCATGGTAGATAGGTAAACAAGCCCAACATAGGACCCAAAAAGTGCCATAGCTTGTTCACGAGTCCAATCCCAGCCGCCATTGATAGCCGTTGCTGTAAAAAACATTACAAGTAGGGCTCTCATTCCATAAAATGAAAATCGTTCCCACATTTCGGTAAAAAATAAAACAAATAAGCCGCTAGGATGACCGAGTACGGTACTTTTAAAAAATTGATCGGTAGAATTTTCTGTATTCATAGTTTAGTTATTTAGTTCTTTGTCCACACCGTGCATTAATTTTTTTATTAATGGCGATACTATAAGTAAAATAGCTCCAAAACCCAATCCTGTATAAAACAAGTATTCAAAAAGTTTCAAGTAGCTTTGCTTTGCAAGATTCAAATCGGGTGCTGTTCCGTTAGTAGTGTCGATAGAAGCAATATTGGCTAATACAGAGGCGATAAATTCGGAACTTGCTGTTGCCAAAAACCAAACCCCCATCATAAAACCAACTATTTTTACTGGCGATAGTTTTGTAACTGCAGACAAGCCAACGGGAGACAAGCTTAATTCTCCGCAAGTATGTAAAAAATAAGTTAAAATTAACCAAAAAGCGGCAACTTTTCCAGTTTCAGACACGTTTATACCCAATACCAACGAGCCAAAACCTAGCCCTACAAGTATTAGAGCTAAGGCAAATTTTACAGCAGTATTTGGATTGTAGGCCCCTAATTTTACCCATAACCATGCAAAAGCAGGCGCTAATAAAATAATAAAAAGGGCATTAAAACTTAAAAACTGACCTGCAGTTAGTTGAAACCCAAACACGTTTCGGTCGATAATTCTGTCGGCAAATAAATTTAAAGACGTATAAGCTTGTTCAAACAAAGCCCAAAAAACAATGGTGAAAACAATAAGAATGGTTAAGGCTATCAATTGGTCTCTTTCTTTTCCTGAAAGTTGGGTTGCTGTAAAATAGACAATGTATAAAAATGAAATACCTCCAGCTATTTTCAAAATCCATGAAACGGCATTGTGGTTTTGTACCATTTGCCAAAAAAAGAAAGCCGACAATGCACTTACCATATAAATCAACCATTCGTTTTTGAATCCAAATGATTTTTTTTCCAAAAACGCTGGTACTTTTGATTCGCCTTTTCCTTCCAAAAATCGTTTGCCAGAAATAAAAGTAAGCAATCCAAAAAACATTCCTACACCCGCAGCGCCAAAGCCATAACTCCAACCAAAATTTTCGCCTAGCCAAGCACAAATAATAGTTGCCAAAAACGACCCTAAATTGATACCCATGTAGAAAATAGTAAATCCAGAATCTCTTCTTTTGTCGCCTACTTTATACATTTCGCCTACTAAAGATGAAATATTTGCTTTAAGAAAACCAACACCAACAATAATTAAGGACAATGAAAAATAAAACACTTGCAAGGCTTGATTGTCTCTAACAATTTCGCCCGTCATGGATCGTGTGGCGGCATTGCCTTCGTAGGCCATGCCTAAATGCCCCAAAACCAACATGATACCACCAAAAATAATGGCTTTTCTAAAACCTAAATATTTATCGGCAATAAAGCCGCCGATAACAGGCACGGCATAGACTAAAGCAGCATAACTACCAATTAAGGAATTTCCTGAATCATCTGAAAACAAATGGTATTTTGTTAAATAAAAAATAAGAAGGGCTTTCATTCCATAAAATGAAAATCGTTCCCACATTTCGGTAAAAAATAAAATGAACAACCCTTTTGGATGTCCAAAAAGGGTTTGTTCTGAAGTTTTTATTGCTGTCATTTGTTATAATTTTTCTTTAATAAAGTTAGTCATTTTATTATACAATTGAATTCTTGTTTTGCCTCCATAAATGCCATGGTTTTTATCTGGATAAATTTGAGAATCAAATTGTTTATTGGCTTGAATCAAGGCTTCCATCATTTGCATACTGTTTTGAACATGCACATTGTCATCGCCCGAACCGTGGATTAATAAAAAGCTGCCTTTTAATTTATTTACATGGTTGATAGGCGAATTATCATCATAGCCGTTGGCATTTTCTTGTGGGGTTTGCATGTATCTTTCGGTATAAATGCTGTCGTAAAAACGCCAATTGGTTACGGGAGCCACCGCAATGGCCATTTTGAAAACATCTGCTCCTTTCAAAATACAATTACTGGCCATAAATCCGCCAAAACTCCAACCCCAAATGCCTATTCGAGTTTTATCAACATAAGCATAATTTCCAATAGTTTTGGCTGCTTCTATTTGGTCTTCTACTTCAAATTTTCCTAACTCTTTTTGAGTACATTTCTTAAAAGCGGCTCCTTTAAATCCTGTTCCACGACCATCCACACAGGCTACAATATAGCCCTCTTGTGCCAACATCATAAACCAATAATCGTCTGTGCCGTTCCAATCATTGTTTACTTGTTGAGAGCCTGGCCCTGAATATTGATACATAAAAACAGGGTATTTTTTGGTTGGGTCAAAATCTTTTGGTTTGATCATCCAAGCGTTTAATTCTTGTCCTTTTTCTGTTTTTAATACAAAAAATTCTTTGCTTGGCAAATGGTATGGTTTTAATTTGTCAGACAATACTTGGTTTTGCTCCACAACCTGAATTACTTTGCCCGTTTTAGCCTCGTTCAAAGTATAGGTGGTTGGTTGGGTAGCACTCGAATACGTTTGTATAAAGTAGTCATAATTAGGGCTAAATGTGGCACTACTTGTACCCGTTTGTAACGAAAGACGTTGTTTGTTTTTGCCATCGAGACTTATTTTATACACGTCTCTATTAATAGAACCATTTTCTACGGATTGATAAAAAACGGTTTTGGTTTTTTCGTCAAAGCCATAGTAGTTGGTTACTTCCCAATTTCCTTTGGTAATTTGATTTTTTAATTTTCCAGTTTTATCATAAAGATAGATATGATTGAAACCGTCTTTTTCTGATGTCCAAATAAAGCTATTGTCTTTCAAAAAAGTTAAGTTATCTGTTACATCTACATAGGCAGCATCTTTTTCGTTCAATACGATTTTGGATTTTCCAGAATTGACATCAACAAAAAGTAAATCTAAATTGTTTTGATGCCTATTCAATACCTGAACCGATACAAATGCAGCCTCGTTTGTCCATTTGAGTCGGGCAATATAAAAATCATTATAGCCAGACAAATCAATGTTTTGTACAGCATTGTTGTTTAAATGGTATAAATGCAACGATACTTTTGAGTTTTTTTCGCCCGCTTTTGGATATTTAAAAGTTTCTATTTTTGGGTACAAATCTTTTCCAAATAGGTTCATCGAAAATTCGGGCACTTGAGTTTCGTCAAATTTTATAAAAGCCAAGTGTTGGCTGTCTGTACTCCAATCAAAAGCCCTAACATAAGCAAACTCTTCTTCATAAACCCAGTCGGTAATACCATTAATGACACGATTTTTTAGTCCATCGGTAGTTATTTGGGTTGTTTTTTTGGTGTTTACATCATATATATAAAGGTTGTTTTGTTTGGCAAAAGCTATTTTGCTGCCATCTGGCGAAAATGTAGGTTCTTGTACTTGTTCTAAAATTTTAGATAATTCGCGGGTTTCGGGTACATAAAGAAAATAATCTGCCGTAAACGAATGTCTGTAAATGGGATTGGTATTATTGGCAATCAACATTTTTTTCTCATCGTTGCTAAACAAAAAGCTGTCAATGCCGTCCGTCAATAGTGGATGGTTTTTGGTGTCGATAATTGTTTTTATTTTGTTGAGCGTAGCAAAATCATAAACGTCTATTTGCATCGTTCTATTATTATAATCCGTATTGAGTACGGTATATTGGTTTGCATTTTTCATCGATTGCAATTCGTCCATACCTTTTGCCCTAAAGGTGCCTGTATAAATAGCTTCAACCGACATTTTTTGTTGTGCCCAGCCTGAAAAACAAAGGGTTAGCAACAATAATTGGATTTTATATAAATGTTTCATTCTTAATTGTATTTTAATAAATATTCAAAAATCAAAATAATTGGCTAATTTATAAAAAATTATTATAAAAAATATCAATAACACAAAAACAAGTGTATTTTTTTTGTTTAAAATTATTTTCCATTAAAAGCCGTCATGGTATTGCCTATACCTGCCGTGCCAAAAGACTTTATTATTGATGCTCCAAGTGCCAATCTTTCAGGAAGGAGTTCTTGTTCTTTTGGATCCCAATTGCCTAATACATAATCTATTTGTTTGCCTTTTTTGAAAGCATCACTAATGCCAAATCGAAACCGAGCATAGTCGTTTGTGTTCAATATTAAGTTGATGTTTTTTAAACCATTGTGTCCGCCATCGCTCCCTTTTGGTCTTATTCGAATAGAACCAAATGACAAATTCAAATCGTCTGTTATGACCAAAATGTTTTGTAAAGGAATTTTTTCTTTGTCCATCCAATAATGGACTGCTTTGCCACTCAAATTCATATAGGTATTGGGCTTGAGTAAAATAAAAATTTTACCTTTATGTTTTAATTCACAAACAGCCCCCAGTTTTACATTTTCAAATGTCAATCCTTCCTCTTTTGCTAAAAAATCAACAATTTTAAACCCAATGTTATGACGGGTGTTTACATATTCTGGACCAATGTTGCCAAGACCAACTATAAGAAATTTTTTCATATACGATGTTTTTTCTTTTTTTTTAATAAAAGAAAATAATGTTTTAAAAAGGGTCATAAAAACAGTTTTTTCGCTTTGATAAAAAATAATTTGTTTTTTTGGAGCGAGTTTACAAATATAAATAATTTTATTAATTTACCAAAATACATCAAAATGATATAAGAAGCCTCAACTTAAAAGAAATTATTATAAAGTCTTATTTACTTTATTTGTAGGTAAAATAACCAACTAAATATAACCCCTCACACATTTGGACAATATTAAAATTACTTTTAATATCTATTGTTTTGGGAATTAAATAGGTATAAAAGTAAAAAACAACACGTTTTGTATATCAAAAATGTATTTTATTTGAATAATTTATCAAAAAATAATCTGCTATTCAATAATTATTTTTAATTTTACTTTCATTTTTAAACGAAAATTCCCATGCAAATGAAGACCATCATCATAGACGACGAGTTGCTGAATATCAAAAATATAGTATTTTATATGGATAGTTATTTTCCGTGGATTCAAATTGTTGGGACATTTACAAACATTCATGCCGCTAGCGAATTGATTTTGAAACAGCATGTGGATTTGGTTTTTTTAGACATTCAAATGCCCACAGGAAATGGCTTCGACTTGTTGGACTTGTTCCCAGAGCGGGCTTTTGACGTTATTTTTATTACCGCTTTTGAAGAATTTGCCTTAAAAGCCATCAAAGCGGGTGCCGTTGATTACGTATTGAAGCCCATTGTATTAGATGATTTGACTGTTGCTATGGAACGAATACATAAAAAATATTTGACACAACAGCAAGTAAATGCTGTTATGGAACCCAAATCAGAAAAAATATTATTGCAAAATTCAGATACCAAACGATTTGTTTGTAAAGAAGACATCATTTACATTCAAGGGATAGATAATATATGTAAGATATTCTTTGAAAATAATACCAAAATGATTTTATCTAAAACCCTAAAACATTTTGAAACCTTGTTAGGACAAGATTTTTATAGAATTCATAAATCGTTTTTGGTGAATTTAACAAGTTGTAATAGCATACAAACTACCGAAAAATATCAGGTAGTATTGAAAAATAATGTCAAATTGCCTGTTTCCAGACGTAGCGTCAAAGAGCTGAAAAACAGACTAATAGGAATGTAAGTTTGAAAAAAATAGTATTGATTTGTTTAATGATGTCGTTTCAATTGTTTGGACAAAGTCGTTTTTTTAAGTATGCTTATACTACAGACGACGGATTGCCAAGCAATACCATTTATGATATTAAAGAATCGCCAAATGGCATCATAACTTTAGGAACAGACAACGGAATTTCGTTTTTTGATGGCCTGCATTTTCAAAATCTCAATACCAGCGACGGATTGAACAAACCCTATGTAATTGGTTTGCAATACAATAAAAAAGGCGAATTGTTAATTGGTAATTATAACGGTAAATGTCAAATATTCAAAAACAATCGTTTTTATACCACCCCAATTGATGCCTTAACTGTTGATGAAGTTTTCTTTTTGAAAAATAACGAAATTTGTATAAAAACCTATATATCTAATTTTAATAGCAAGACTAAAAGCAGTGAAATCAATATCATTTTTTCTTTTTATAAAAACAACAAACTTGATAAATCTATTTTTTATTTGAACAACCCAGAATACAACAAACCCTTAGTATTCAATTATTTGTATGAAACGAAGTCGTTTTTTGAGGCTCAAAACGAGCTGCCTTTTTCGTGGGCTATACCCGCAAACGAAGGTAAAATATATGTCATAAAAAAAAGAAAAAACGATTGGGTTTTTGTGGCAAACCAACACTTATTTATTGTTGATAGCAATGGACATTTATTAGAAAAAGTAGCTTTGCCCTATCCGTTGCTCAATGAAGTAAACCGTTTTGGTGTTGAAATAGACAACGAAAATAACATTTGGCTCCTGCTTCAAAAAAAAGGTTTGTTTAGATACAGTAACCAAAAGTGGGATGCCATACATCCGCTTATAGGTTTGAATAGCAACCAAAATATCAACAAAATTTTTAAAGATTCTAAAGGCCGCATGTGGATAGCTACCAATGAAAATGGCTTGATATGTGTGCCAAACACCGCTGTTTTTCAGTATTTTACTTCAAATAAATTGGATTTTTTTAAATCTTTTTTTGTGCTAGATCAAGCTTTATATGTTTCAAATCGATACCAGTTTTTACAAATCAACAAAACAAATCTTAGCCCAATTGCAATTCCTCAATCATCAGATTTTTCATTAGGATACTTCAAAGGAACACCTGTTTTTTTTGCTTTCAATGCCAATTATCATTGCAAAAAAGTATATAAGAATGTGATGGCTTTCTATTTTAAAAAATATTGCAGTCTCAAAAACAACCAATATTTGTATTACACTTCTAATGAATTGTTTTTGTCCGACGACCATTTTGGTAATGAAAACTACATTTTAAACCCCAATAATTTTAGGTATTATAATGTTGTCAATCATCATGATACCATATATTATAATGTGGGTAATCAATTGTTTATAGGCGAAATTGAAAAACCTAATTTAATCAAAAAAAAGATTTTATTTGATTCCAAAGGTTTTATTTCAGACATGGTTTTTAAGGGCGATACGCTTCTAATAGCCGAAGACAAAAAACTACATTTTTGGTTTAAAGACAAAATAATCAAAACCATTTCGACAGTAAATGATGCTTCGTTTGAAATTATAAACAAAATAATGATACAACAAAACGACATTTGGCTTGCTACTAAAAATGGTTTGTTTAAACTAAATGCCAATCATTCATTTGTTTTTAACAAATATAATTATTTGCCCAATAATGATGTTACCGATATTCATTTTTATAAAAACAATTTATTTGTTGCCACTTCAAACGGCTTGGCCAAAATCCCTTTTTCGGTATTTTCAACTCTGCAAGAACCACTACATTTTACGGTAAAAAATTATAAAACCAATCAATTGCATGTATTGAAAGGAAATACTATTTTTTTGAATACAGACGACGATTATATGAAAATTTTGTTTCAAATTACCAATTATTTATCGCCCAAAAATCAAATCATTCAGTATAAATTAGACCAGTCCAATTGGATTAACATTCCTACAAATTATTTGGAATTGTTAAAGTTACCCTATGGCACCTCCAAAGTTTTGATTAGAATCAAGGACGTCAACTCCAGTTGGAACACCCAACAAATTGTTATTGAAAAGGCTTATCCCTTTTATCTCAAATGGTGGTTTGGGCTAGGGGGTATAATGTTGTTTTTGAGTATCATTTATGCCGTTTTTAGAATAGAATTGCATCGCCAAAAAACCAAGCAAGATTATGAAAACGAGGTCAATTTGAAAATGGCAGAGTTAAAACAAAGTGCCTTGTCGGCCATGATGAATCCCCATTTTGTATTTAATAGTTTAAATGCCATTCAATATTATGTAAATACCAATCAAACAAAACAAAGCAGCGATTATTTAGGCAAATTGTCCAAATTGATTAGGTTGTTTTTACTACATGCTTCAGAAACATTCATCACTTTAGACGAAGAGATAAAACGATTGCAGTTGTATATGGAATTAGAGCAACTCCGTTTTAGCGGATTTGCTTTTTATATAAAACTAGCGGTACAAAACCCGCCACAAGAGATATTAATCCCCAACATGATCATTCAACCCTTTTTGGAAAACGCCGTTTTGCACGGTATTTCGCACATTGATGATGGTTCTGGTCAAATAAATTTGAATATTTTTCAAAATCAAAACCAATTAACAATAGAAATTGTGGACAATGGGTATGGACTCATAGAAAAACCAACTCACAAAAGCCACGTTTCAAAAGGCATGTCGATTATTGCAGAAAGAATTGGTGTTTTGCAACAGCGGTTTCCCAACAAAATTTACAGCATTAACAAGCAACCCGCTTTTGAAAACGAGCAACGTTGTGGATTAAAAATAACCATTCAACTGACCATTTAGCCCAAAAAAGCATTTGGCAAATGGCATTTTTGTTCCATTTGATAATGCTTAATTTACCGTTCCCTCAATATATTTGCAAAATCTGACAATTGTGCCTCAAGGTCAAACCTACAAAGCCTATAACGGTACGCTAGCCATTAAAAGAACCTCAAGCAATACAGAAGAATTTACGTATTATTTTTCGGGCAGATGCTACCTCATACAAGCCCATGCAACGCAAATCACTAATTTTTCGCCTAGCCAATTGGTAAGTGTATCGTTTGCCAGAACGTGTTTTATAACGGTGCAATGAATAACTAATTTTTTATAAATTAGTAAATGAATCAAAAATTTTGAAATTTTTTGTGAATTGAAAGTCCTACAAGGTCTGAAAAATGACCTTGCAGGAAAGATTCGTTGTTTTTTTTAAAAAAGATTTGAAATTTTTTGTGAATTGAAAGTCCTACAAGGTCTGGAAAAAGACTTTGCGGGACAGATGGATTGTTTTTTTAATACCAAATATATTTTATATGTATATTTGGTATTATATCCATTTTTTTTGCAAAAAAACCTATTTTTTCAATAGCGATAATAACAGCTCCATTTTTACTTTCAAGGCTTCGTTTTCGGCTTCAAGCTCGGCTATGCGTTGGTTTTTCTCAAAAAACGGATCGGTCGTTGTGGTATATTCCAAGGGCAATTGCAGTGCCATGTCCATAAAAAAATTGTGCTTCGTGTGGGTCGAAATTTCTAATAAAGTACGGGTTTGAATACTATCTCGCTTTTGATAATGCAACAACGAATTATAACTAATCCCCAACAATTTAGCCAAATAAGCACGGTAAGTTCTGTTTTTTTCAAAATAAGCAGTCAGTAATTTTCCAGTATGTATAGTCATGGGCGTTTTTTTTGTAAAAATATATAAAAAGTAAGTAGCCGTTTTATTGCTCGGCTATCCGCTACTACAAAAGGTTAGCAACTAAGCGATGTTTTTTTTTTATTCTTATCCTGCTTTTTTTTTAGAATTATTCTAGGTTTAAATTTCAATTAAGCTTCAAAGTTAATAAAAATCTCTAAACTTTAATTAAGAACCGAACCCGTTTTTTTGCAAATACCTTATTGTGTGTTTGTACAATTCAGTATTCTATTGGTCTTAATGATTCTTTTTCAGTTAGTATTCTATAATCTGTTTTTTCAATAAAAAGGTCTTCAGTAATTGTATTCAATTTGTTTTGAATTGCTTTTATTGCTTCATCTGATTGGTCAATTCCAATCCATTTTCTGCCATTTTTTTGTGCAGATTTTAGTGTTGTTCCAGAACCTGCAAAACAATCAAGAACAACACTATTTTCATTTGATGATGTTTTAATAATTATGTCAAGTAAATCTTCATTTTTTTCAGTTGGGTAAACAGGATATTGTGGGTCTTTAAATTCCCAAATATCTTGCATTCTTTTACCTTCTTGTTCATCAAAATAAATTTTTCTTCTTGGATTGCCGTTATTGCTCCATTCTATTAAACCTTCGTTGTCTAATTGCTCTAATACCGAAACTTCACTTCTCCAATGCCTTCCTTGTGGCGGAAATATCCCCTTAAAAGCCTGAGATGTTTTACCATTTGTTTCTCCTGGTGCGTGAAGTGGAATTGTGGTATAACGTCTTCCGTTTGCATCTTGTTTTGGGAAAAGTTTAAGTTTATCTTCTTCAGTATATGGTGTTTTGGGTTCGTTCCAAATTAAATTATCTGATTTTGAATAGAAAAGAATTAAATCTTTCATATTACCATAACCTTTTCTACTAAAGTTTTTCGGATTACATTTAACTCTTGTTATGTCATTTCTGAAATTTTGAATTCCAAAAACTTCATCCATAATAATTTTTACATAATGCCCTATTTTATAATCAATATGTAAATAAATCGAACCTTGTTCGGATAATAACATTTTTAAAAGCACCAAACGTTCTCTTATAAATTCTATAAAATCTGCACCTTGCAAAGTATCTTTATATGCTACTGTTCCATTTGAACTATTGCTAATTGTACTTGCTCGTCCGTCTGTTATTGTAAAAATATTATTTGTCGCAAATGGTGGGTCAATATATATTAAATCAATTTTTCCTTTTAAATTGTGGTTCAAAATCAATTGCTTTAAAGCAATCAGATTGTTTGATTGTATTAATAAATTGAAATTAGAACTATCGTTTAATTGTGTTAATTCAATATTTGGAATATTGTCAAATATTTCTTTTTCAGTTTTTTTATTTGGATAATTTAGATTCATAAATTTAGATTTGATATAAAAATTCACGTAAAACCAAACTACTCATAATATTTAAGTTGCGATGTTTTGTAATAATATCCGTGTAATATTTACTTTTATTTTTTAACCAAGGAATTCCATCAACAATTCCAATACTTATCGCATCGTTATAATTTGCAGTTAATGTTGAAATTATATCAACATACGATTTATCTTGATTACCACCAATATCCGTTATAAATTTTGCTTCTCCAAGAACATACTTTCCGTTAAATCGTCCAATAAAATCTAAACCCTTTTCTTTGTTATATCCAAAATTTACTTTTGCAAAATTCAATAAAACAGCATCATTTCCTGCAAGAATTGCATTATCATCATTGCTAATAAATGTTTCTAAATTTACAGGCAATATCCCTAATGATTTACTTTGCAACCAACGATAAAACATTGGTCCCATTTGAGTATTTGTTTCTTTAGGTTCAGTACACTTTTCATAAAGCCTACTTAATCCCATTTGATAGATACTTCCAGCTAATCTATTTACAGTTTGTGGATTTCTATATAAACTTGTAGGGTCTTTTCTTAAAAACGAAACATAACTATTTTTGAGAGGAAACTTTTTTAACTTTAAAAGATGACCTATCAATTCAAAATTATCTTGGTTTTCAAAAGCAATTTCGATTTCTTTCCATCTATTTTGATTAATATCTCTTATTCCTTCTGGAATAGTTGGATAAACCTGAAACAAGTCATCTAAATATGACCTTTGGTTTGCGTATTCTATGCTTAATTCTGTAAAATAGTTCATTTGACAAATTTATATAAAAAAAGATTATTTTGAAAAGTTTTTTTTCTATTTACGGTTTTTCTACTTGACTCACAACTTAATAAATACTCAAAAGTTATTGCGTTTGCTGCTTTTGTATATTCAGTGCAATATTATACAAAATAAAAATACATTGCAATTAAAAAAAACACAGTACAGATTTTGTAATAAAATAAACATATATATATAATCTGTTTACAAAAAGGGAATCAGCTACTTGTTATTGTATATACATAGTTCTTGTTTTGATCGCTAAAAGAAGTCGATATAAGGCTTGCACACATTTTACTACGTTCATTTTTCTTTGGTATCAATGC
>NZ_MUGT01000112.1 GCF_002217205.1 Flavobacterium branchiophilum NBRC 15030 = ATCC 35035
CAAGTTGGGTTAAATTTTTGGCATCAAACCAATATGCCTTTGCTTTGTCATGAATTTGTAGTGCTTCCAAAACTTTATTTGAAAGTTCTACACAAGCCATGGCATTGTCGGTACCATCATATTGAGCAATTTTACTCCAAATTTCATCAATTCCAGATAAATGTTTTGGAATTCTGGCATTGCCAATACCTAAATCTAAAATAGTGATGGGACTTCCTTTTTGAATATAAAGCTTAGTAATTAATTTTTTTAATTCAATAAATTCAGCCCATTGTGCTTGAATCAAATCTTCGGTCAAATAGTCCTTATCAAAAGATTTTTCAAACGTATTTTGGTTATCATACATGGTCATAACTTTAAATTTTTATTCAAAAATAACATAATTTTAATATTAAATATCATATAGATGGTAATAATTATTTTAAAATGAATAAATTTGCCAATAAATAATTGCTAGATATTTGAAAAGACAAAATTTTACAATAAATATCTTACAGTAAATGTGATTATTTGACAAAGATATGTAAATAAAAATTTTGGATTTAATAGGAATGTATAATCATTATTTATTAAATAAGTATAAATTTTTTAAAATAAAATTCAATTTTATATTAAATCGACATAAAAGTATGAAAAAATTCATTGGATTATTGAGTATTGGAATAGCCATGCAATTGACTGCACAAAATCGGCCAAAATTAGTTGTTGGTGTAGTTATAGATCAGATGAAACCTGAATATTTAACTAGGTTTTCAAATGATTTTTCTGAAGAGGGTTTTAAGCGTTTGCAACGAGAAGGCTATCAATTTCAAAATGTACATTATAATTATATGCCAACTTATACTGCTCCCGGACATGCTTCTATCTATACGGGTACAACACCTTCCGTTCATGGTATTGTAGGTAATGAATGGTTTAATAGAACAAAAGGAAGGCAAATGTATTGTACTGAAGACGATAATGTAAAACTTGTTGGAGATGGAAAAGACAAAGAAGGAGCCATGTCTCCAAGAAATCTTTTAGCAACTACGATTACAGATGAACTTAAATTAGCAACTAATTTTGAAGGAAAAGTAATTGGTGTAAGTATAAAAGACAGAGGTGCCATTTTGCCAGCGGGTCATTTTGCAAATGGGGCTTACTGGTATAGTAATACGGGTTCTTTTATATCGAGTACCTATTATGGCGAAAAATTACCTGACTGGGTAACTACATTTAATTCTGAAAAAAATTACTTACCTTATATTGAAAAAGGCTGGGATTTATTAAAGCCTATACAAAATTATACAGAAAGTTTAGCAGACGATAATCCTTATGAAGAAGGACTGTATAAAAAAGAATTACCTGTTTTTCCTTATGATTTGAAAGCTATGTATGATAAAAATGATGCAGGTGTTATTCGTTCAACTCCTTATGGTAATGATTTATTGGCTTCGTTTGCAATGAGAGCTATTGAAAAGGAACAATTAGGTAAAGATAATATTACAGATTTTATCGCAATAAGTTTTTCTTCTACAGATTATGTGGGGCATGCTTATGGGCCAAGAGCAATGGAATTACAAGACACGTATATGAGAATGGATCAAAACATTGCAGACTTACTGAATTATTTAGATAAATTTATAGGTAAAAATGACTATTTATTATTTGTTACCGCTGACCATGCAGGGGCTGAAAATGCAAACTTTTTGAAAGACCATCAATATCAAGTTAAAAATGTCAAACCTAAAAAAATAGTTGAAGACTTGAAGCAGTTTTCGTTAGCTACTTTTGGCGTTGATTTGGTGCAAAATTATTCTAATTTTAATTTGTTTTTGGACAAAGAAGTAATCAAACAAAAAGGTTTAGATGTAACAATTGTCAAACAAAATTTTAAAAATTATTTGATGACTCAAGAGCAAGTTAAACGAGTATATACAGAAGAGGAAATTCTAAATCCAAATCAAGCTGATTATTATTTGAATTTTATTTACAAAGGATTTGACCCTACTCAAAATGGGGATTTAGTAGTATTAGACAAACCTGGATATATAGAATACCACGAAAAAGGCACCTCTCATGGCACTCCTTATGCTTATGATACACATGTTCCATTGATTTTTTATGGTTGGAACATACCCAAAGGAGCTACTTCTGATAGAAAAATAATTACACAAATTGCCCCTACAATTGCCCAAAAAATTGGAATTTCTTTCCCAAATGGAACGGAGGCTCAGGTGTTATTAGAGGTTTTAAATAAATAAAATGTCGTTAATCAGAAAAAAAAATATACGGCACATCAAATCAAAAGCCAACACTGGATTTGGAAACCAAGCTTCTGAATTTGAAAATCGTTTTATTAATAAAAATGGCAATGCAAATGTTATCAAATCAGGAATTTCCTTTTTAGATTCAATCAGTTGGTACCATTTAATGCTTACAGTTTCAAAAAGGAACTTCATTTTTGCATTATTAATGGGGTTTATATTGATTAATACTATTTTTGCAAGTTTATATTATTTTATAGGAATTGAACATCTAAATGGTATCAACAAAACCTCTAGCCAATTGGAACAATTGGCCCAAGCTTATTTTTTTAGTGCTCAAACTTTTACAACAGTGGGCTATGGACACATTAGCCCTACAGGTTTTTTAACCAGTATGTTGGCTGCACTAGAAGCCCTGATTGGTTTATTGTCATTTGCATTAGCAACGGGTTTATTTTATGGTCGATTTAGTAAACCAAAAGCATTCATATTGTTCTCTCATCATGCCATTATTGCACCTTATAAATCTGGTAAAGCCTTGATGGTTAGGCTAGTACCATTTAAAAACATTAGTTTGATAGATGCCGAAGTACAAATTACTGCTGGTATTATTATTGAAGAAAATAATACCAGAGTTAATAAATTTTTTACATTAGATTTGGAAATGAATCAAATAGCATCCTTAAATTTAAACTGGACTTTGGTTCACGAAATTACGGAACAAAGTCCATTTTATGGTTTTAGTCAAGAGGATTTTGCACAAACAAAAGGCGAAATCATTGTTTATTTCAAAGCTTTTGACGATATGTATAGTAATACCGTTTCTATAAAAACTTCATATATTTTTGAAGAAATTATTTACGATGCTAAATTTGAAAAGATGTATTATAATACACCTAAAGGTATAATTTTAGAAATAGATAAATTAAACCAAATTACTAAATTATAAGTTAAGTTTCACGTTATAATTTTTTAATATTTCTACTTGATTTTCACTTTTATATTGTTCTTTTTCCTCGTGTAATGATTTTTCTTTTTTTAGAGCAATCATTTTTAAACAATTAAAAAAACGTCTTATATCATTTTCAGTACTCAAAATAAGCCCTGGCACTTTTTCACTAGTGCCATTTTTATTTTTGGCAACCATTGTAAAATAAGAGGAATTACAATGTTTGACTTTTCCAGTTTGAATGTTTTCTGATTCTACACGAATCCCAACTATCATCGAGCTTTTTCCCACATAATTGACACTGGCTTTCATTGTTACCAATTCTCCAACCTCTATCGGGTTTAAAAAATCTACGGTATCCACGGATGCCGTAACACAATAATGTCCAGAAAATTTTGATGCCGAGGCAAAAGCAATTTGGTCTAAAAGCGACAGGATATATCCTCCATGTATTTTGCCTGAAAAATTGGTATGCGAGGGCAACATCAATTCGGATATTGTTACTTTAGAATCGCTTACTTTTTTAAAAATTTCGGTCATTTTACTTCATTTTGAAAGGAGAAACGTCTTTTTTTACATCTGTTATAAAATATTTACTATCTCCCCACCAAGGAAAAGTTTTGTATTTTTCTACATAAGTTACTTTTACATATTGTCCTTCATAACTTTTTAAACTGTCAATTACTTCAGGTTTATTGTCTAAAACAGAAAAGGCAAAAATTTGTGCCCCTGAAATACCTTGACTAATTTCTCCCTCCCAAGTTTTGAAAACCATCCCTTTGTGGCTAAATTTTATCAATTCGCCCGATCGTACTCCTTCGCTATATGAAGCATAATAAAATATTGAAAAATAACCTGCTACTAATAATAGGGCAATAACTGTTGATATTCCTAAAATTTTTCTCATATTGTTTAATTTAATTGTTTATATTTGATTCTTGAATTAGATTTTCTGACATAGATTTTTTGGCTTTTGCCCCTAATGTTTTTAATTTTTCTACACTATATACTAAATTGCCATTTCCCGAGACCAGTTTGTTCATTGCGGCCTCATAATCAGCTTTGCTTTCGTCTATTTTTTTGCCTAGTTTTAATAAATCAGCAACAAACCCTTCAAATTTGTCATATAAATTTCCAGCTTGGCGGGCTATTTCTAGTGCATATTTTTGTTGTTTTTGATTGGCCCAAAGGCTATCAATAGTTCGCAATGTAGCCAACAATGTTGATGGGGTAACGATAACAATATTTTGCTCAAATGCTTTGTTATACAAATGGGCATCTTCTTGTAAGGCTAATGCAAATGCTGGCTCCAAAGGTATAAAAAGTAAAACAAAATCGGGACTTTCTATTTGATATAATTCTTGATAATTTTTTGTTCCTAATTGTTCAATGTGTTTTTTTATTGATGATAAATGTTCTTTTAAATAATTGTTTTTCAGTGCTTTATCTTCTTCATTGACGTATTTTTCATAAGCAGTTAATGAAACTTTAGAATCGATAATCATTTTTTTGCGGTCGGGCAGGCAAACCACTACGTCTGGAAAAACTTTTTTGCCATTGCTGTTTGTATGACATTGTTGAATATAATATTCACTATCTTTTTGTAATCCTGATTTTTCTAATACCCGTTCTAATACCAATTCCCCCCAATTCCCCTGTATTTTGCTATCACCTTTTAATGCCTTAGTCAAATTGACTGTTTCCAAACTCATTTTTTCATGTGTAGCATGCAATTGGTTGATTTGCTCACGCAAAGTTGCATGATAATCAATACTTTGTTGATGGGTGTCTTGAATTTTTTTTTCAAAAAGCAATATTTTTTCTTGTAATGGAAACAAGATATTTGCTATATTTATTTTGTTAAACTCTGTAAATTTATTCGATTTTTCTTCTAAAATTTTATTGGCTAAATTTTCAAATTGTACCACAAATTTTTCTTGCATGGCATTAATTTCTTGTTTTTGCTCTTGATGTCTTTCTAGCAAATAATCAAAATCTATTTCTTTTACCGTCAATTCTGTTTGAATAGCTTCTTTTTCCTGTCTTATATTTTCTTTTTCTGCAAGTGCTTTTTCAATTTGGAAATTCCATTGTTTTTTTTCATCATCAAACGCTCTTTTTTGAGCTACATTAAATTCTTTCAATTCTTCTATTTTTGATAGAAGATGTTGGTTTTCATAAGTATATCTATTGGTAAAAATAAATTTACCTAAAAACAAACCTAATATAAAAAGGATAAAACCGATAACTATAAAAATTGTTTGTTCCATTTATTAAATAATTAATGCAAATAAATATATATATATTAATTTAAATATTTTATGTATTATTTTTAAAAATTAAGTTGTAATTCTGCTTTTTTTTATTATTTAAATTTGATAAAGATTAGTAACAATGTCTTTTTAGTATCAATAGCATCATCAATAAATAATCAAAATAGGAATTGAATCATGCCAATTAAAATGCAAAAATAGGTTTTAATTCAGAATAAAAAAAGCCTCAAAATATTATTTTGAGGCTTTTTTGAAAGGATCAGTTTTATTATTTTGTAAATAATAACTCTCTGTATTTAGTCAAAGTCCAACTTTCGTTATCAACTAAAAGTTCTAATTTATCGCAGTGTTCTCTGATTATTTCAAAATATGGTTTTACTTTATTACAATAAGATTCAGCCATTTCTTGGGCATCTGTCAAAATGTTTGCCTCTTTTCTAGCATCAATCATTTCTTCAACTTTTGAATTAATACCTTCAATGTGTTCAGAAATTTCTTTGATAATTAAAATTTGTTCTTTTGCAATAGTTTCAAATTCTTTGCCAAAAATATCTTTTAAACCTTTTACGTTATCAATCAAAGTATTTTGATATTTGATAGCAGTTGGTATTACGTGGTTTCTTGCTATATCGCCAAGAACACGTCCTTCAATTTGGATTTTTTTAGTATATTCTTCCAATTCAATTTCGTAACGGGCTTCCACTTCTACATGATTCATGATGCCTAATTCAGCAAACAAATCCAAAGCTTGTTTAGATGCTCTAGCTTTCAAAGCTTCTGGTGTAGTTTTGAAGTTGCTCAAACCTCTTTTTGCTGCCTCTTGTTCCCATGCATCGCTATATCCATCGCCTTCAAAAAGAATTTTCTTAGATACTTTGATGTATTCTCTTAACGTATTGAAAATAGCATCATCTTTTTTCATGCCTTTTTCTTCAATTAAAGCATCAACTTCAAGTTTAAAATCTCTTAATTGTTTGGCAACAATTGCATTTAAAGTTGTCATGGCATTAGCACAGTTTGCAGAAGACCCAACGGCTCTAAATTCAAATTTATTTCCAGTAAAAGCAAATGGCGAAGTTCTATTTCTGTCGGTATTGTCTAATAATACATCTGGAATTTTACCAACAACATTTAATTTTAAATCAGTTTTTTCTTCTGGTGATAATTTTCCTGATGTAACACCTTCTAATTCTGCCAATACTTTTGTTAATTGCTCTCCAATAAATACCGAAATGATAGCTGGTGGTGCTTCGTTGGCTCCTAAACGGTGGTCGTTACTAGCTGTTGCAATAGAGGCTCTTAATAAAGCTTCATTATCGTTTACGGCTTTGATTGTGTTGATAAAGAAAGTCAAAAACTGTAAGTTACTCATTGGAGTTTTACTTGGACTCAACAAGTTTACTCCAGTATCTGTAGCCAACGACCAGTTGTTGTGTTTTCCAGATCCATTAACCCCTTTGAAAGGTTTTTCGTGTAATAAGACTTTAAAATCGTGTCTTTCGGCTACTTTTTGCATCACATCCATCAACAAACAGTTATGATCTACTGCTAGGTTGGTTTCTTCAAAAATGGGTGCCAACTCAAATTGGTTTGGAGCCACCTCGTTATGACGTGTTTTTACAGGAATACCCAATAACATACACTCTTGCTCCAAATCACGCATATAAGTCAAAGCTCTTGTAGGAATAGACCCAAAATAATGATCGTCTAATTGTTGTCCTTTTGCAGAGGTATGTCCTAATAAGGTTCTACCTGTCATCATCAAATCAGGACGTGAATTGGCTAATGATTTGTCCACCAAGAAATATTCTTGTTCCCAACCTAAAGTGGCAGTTACTTTTTTAACATTTTTATCAAAATATTTGCAAACTTCTGTTGCTGCTTCGTCCATTACAGATAATGCTCTTAACAATGGAATTTTATTGTCCAAAGCTTCTCCAGTGTAAGAAATGAATACTGTTGGAATGCAAAGTGTTGTTCCAAATATAAATGCTGGAGAGGTTGGATCCCAAGCGGTATAACCTCTTGCCTCAAATGTATTACGAATTCCTCCGTTTGGAAAACTAGATGCGTCTGGTTCTTGTTGTACCAATTGAGCTCCTCCAAATTTTTCTACTGGATCGCTACCATCATAAGATGTTTCAAAAAAAGCATCATGTTTCTCTGCGGTAGTACCTGTCAAAGGTTGAAACCAGTGGGTATAGTGGGTAACTCCTTTTGATAAGGCCCATTCTTTCATACCCATAGCAATATAATCTGCTAATTTTCTATCTATTTTTGTCCCGTGCTGTATGGCACCTTTTACTCCTTTATAAGCATCAGAGGTTAAAAATTGCCTCATTGCTTTGTCATTAAATACATTCGACCCAAAAATGTTAGATTTTCTGTCGATTTCTTCAAATTTTACTGGTTTTCTGTTTGATGCTTCTTTTAAAGCTTGGAAACGAAATGTTGACATAAATTATTATTTAATTAGATTAAACCCCTATGAATTTGCTGCAAATATATTAAATATTTGATATACAATGCACCATACCTCTAAAAAAAATAGGGTAGAGCGTTAAAATTGTCAAATTCTTAAATTTTATTACTTATAATTTGAACTTCTTATTTTTTTTTGATTTTTTTTAAAATCTTATATTTTTTTTATCATAATTTCTTTATTAGATATTTTTTTTAAGTCTTTTTATCGATTTATTTGCTTTTTTCGCAATATTTAATTGTTTTTAGTGTTCCTTTTTTAATTTTGTTTTTCAATAATATATTAACATTTTCTATTTTTTATTTGTCAAACTTCATTCTGGTTATTTTCACATGCTTTTTTTGATTATTTTTGCATTTTAAATTGGATATATTATATGTGTGGAATCGTAGGGATTATTTCTAATAATGTTGCCCCCTTATTAGAAAAAGCAACTCAATCAATAGCTCACAGGGGTCCTGATGATTTTGGTTTTTTTTATCATGATCAGCTGGGTTTTGGTCAAAGGCGTTTGGCAATTCAAGATTTGTCCGAAAATGGACATCAACCCATGATAAGTCATTGTGGTAATTTTGTACTCATTTTTAATGGTGAAATTTATAATCACTTAGAAGTTAGAAAATCATTAGAAAATAAGTATTGTTTTAAATCTCATTCAGATACCGAATCTTTACTTTACGGTTTTATAGAATATGGTAAGGATATTTTAAATCAATTGAATGGTATTTTTGCTTTTGCTATTTTCAATAAACAAACAAAAGAAGTTTTTATTGCCCGAGATCAATTTGGTGTAAAACCTTTATATTATTATGCAGACGAACATTTATTTTGGTTTAGTTCTGAAATAAAATCATTATTACCTTTACAATTTAACAAAGAAATTAGTATTCCTTCGTTAGAAAACTATCTTACTTTTTTATACTCACCTGCAGAACAAACCCCTTTTAAGCATGTTTTAAAACTCTTGCCTGGACATTATATGACTTTCAAATGGGATGAATATGCTCGGTTTAAAATTCAAAAATATTATGATATTCCATTTGATAATGTAAGAAGTTTGAAAACCGAACAAGAGCTTATCGACGAATTGGAGCAAAGACTTACAAAAGCTATTGAAAGACAAATGTTGGCAGACGTTCCTGTTGGTTTTTTCCTTTCGGGCGGGCTAGATTCAAGCGGAATTGTGGCTATTGCCAAAAAATTGTATCCTAACCGAGCTTTTAATTGTTATACCATCAAAACCAATGATGGTCAAGACATGGAAGAAGGTTTTGCAAATGACTTAGACTATGCTCGAAAAGTAGCTAAACACCTCGACGTTCATTTGATAGAAGTTGAATCGACAGTTGATATTGTGAAAGATTTTGATCAAATGATTTATCATTTAGATGAGCCACAGGCCGATCCTGCTCCTTTGAGTGTATTGCAAATTTGTACTCAAGCCAGAAAAGACGGACAAATAGTATTGTTGGGTGGTACTGCCGGAGACGATTTATTTTCTGGTTATCGACGCCATCAAGCCTTACGAATTGAAAAATATTTGGTTTACTGTCCATTATTTTTTAGAAAATTGGCACAAAAAATTATTAACAAACTCCCAGCAAACAAACCCCTTTTTAGACGTGCCAGAAAACTAACAGCCAATATTCATTTGTCTCAACAAGACCGTTTAGTGGGCTATTTTTCTTGGTTGGACAAAGATATTATAGATACATTATTTGCAAAAAAATACCAATTAGAAGCTAAAAATTATCAACCACTTCAAATATTGAAAAATTATTTAAAAAATATTGAAATTGAAAAAGATATTTTAAATAAAATGCTGTATTTAGAAATGAAATTTTTCTTGGTAGATCATAATTTGAATTATACCGACAAAATGAGTATGGCAACCGGAGTGGAAGTTCGTGTCCCATTTTTAGATAAAGAATTGGTTGAATTTAGCACTCAAATTCCTACAAATTTAAAATTGAAAGGAATGACAACCAAATATATTTTGAAAAAAGTTATGGAAAAATACCTGCCACACGAGGTTATTTATCGACCAAAATCGGGTTTTGGAGCTCCAGTAAGACAGTGGATTACTCAGGATATGGACCAAACGATTCAAGCATATTTATCAAAAAACAACGTTGAAAAGCGAGGTATTTTTGATTATGATAAAATACAAGAACTTATTGAGGATAATAAATCTGGAAAAATTGATGCGTCGTACACTGTTTGGTGCTTGCTTTCAATAGAAAGTTGGATGAGACAATTTGCTGATAACTAATAAAATACATTTAAAATGCTTCAAATCATACAATCGTTCAAAACGGGCGAAACTATTTTAGAAACCATTCCTGCACCTCAGGTAAAAAAAGGGCATGTTTTAATCAAAACAACACGAAGTTTGGTATCATTAGGTACAGAAAGAATGTTGGTTGAATTTGGAAAATCAAACCTTATTTCAAAAGCCCGTCAGCAGCCCGACAAGGTAAAACAAGTATTGGACAAAATTAAAACAGAAGGGCTTATGCCCACTTTAGAGGCTGTTTTTAATAAGCTAGGGCAACCATTGCCATTAGGATATTGTAATGTAGGTAAAGTAATAGCAGTAGGGGAGGGAGTGTCAGAATTTAATATTGGAGATAGGGTAGCTTCAAATGGTGCCCATGCCGAATATGTGTGTATTCCAAGTAACTTAGTAGTCCCAATTCCGGCAAATGTTTCAGACGATGAAGCTACTTTTACTGTTATAGGATCTATTGGTTTACAAGGCATTAGGTTGCTCAATCCTACTTTGGGCGAAACAGTGGTGGTGATTGGAATGGGGCTTATTGGGCTTCTAACGGCACAACTTTTGATTGCAAACGGTTGTAAGGTAATAGGAGTTGATTTAGATCAAGACAAACTGAATCTTTCCAAACAATGGGGTGTTATTCCTTTTAACCCTCGAACCGATGGCGATATAGTAAAGTTCGTACAATCTCAAACTAATAATATTGGCTCAGACGGCGTGATTATTACAGCATCTGCAAAAAATAACGACATTATTAGTCAAGCAGCTCAAATGTCGAGAAAAAGAGGCAAAATTGTTTTGGTGGGCGTTATCGGTTTGGATATTAGTAGGGCAGAATTTTATGAGAAAGAACTTACTTTTCAAGTTTCTTGTTCGTATGGTCCTGGTCGATATGACGAAAACTATGAACAACGTGGTCAGGATTATCCTTTGGCTTTTGTTCGTTGGACAGAAAAACGCAATTTTGATGCCATTTTGCAAACGATTGCTTCGGGCAAATTAAAGGTTGCCGAAATGATTACAGAAATTGTCCCTTTAGACAATTACCAACAAATATATGGAGCGATTGGTCAAAGCAAGTCGATAGCTTCTATTTTGAAATATAACGATAATAATACTGACACACCATCTAATTTTGTTAAAGTTAATTCGGTTAATTTTAAACAAAGTAAAGGAAATATTGGAGTAATTGGAGCTGGAAATTTTACAAAAATGACGATGATGCCTATTTTGAAAAAAACACCTGCTACCCTCAAATACATTGCTAGTGCTGGTGGGGTTTCTGGAACTTCGCTGGCTCAAAAATATGGTTTTGAGTATTCGACTACAAATTACAACGATATTTTGCAAGATGATTTGGTCGATTTGGTAATGATTACAACACGTCATAACAATCATGCCCAATTGGTTATGGCTTGTTTGCAACATCAAAAAAACGTTTTTGTAGAAAAACCATTGGCAATAGATGTCCAACAATTAGATGCTTTATGGAATCTATATGAGCAATCAAACTTTCAAAATACGATAACTGTAGGTTTTAATAGACGGTTTTCGCCACATGCCACCAAGATAAAAAAAGTCTTGGGAACAGCACCAATGAATATCATAGCAACTATGAATGCGGGTGCCATTCCCGCCAATGTTTGGGTGCATGATATGCTAGTAGGAGGAGGGCGAATTATTGGCGAAGCCTGCCATTTTATGGATTTGATTACATACTTTACGGGTAGCAAAATCAAAGCCGTTTGTATGAATGCGATGGGAGTTAATCCTGCAGAAAACACCGATAATGCCTCTATATTATTGAAATACGAAAACGGATCTACGGGGGTTATCAATTATTTTGCCAATGGATCAAAAGCCTATTCAAAAGAAAGAATAGAAATATATTCTCAAGAACGTACTGCAATTATAGATAATTTTCGAAAAACAGAAGTGTATGGCTTTAAAGGGTTGCAATCTTTTTCGACCAAATTGGACAAAGGACATAAAGCCCAGTTTGAGGCCTTAATCCATCAAGTGCAACATGGCGGAAGTCCCATAATTCCATTTGATGAGATATTGAACACTACAAAAGCCAGTTTTGCGGCTATAGAAAGTTTAAAATCAGGCAGTTGGATAGCAGTTAAGTAATGTTTTTTGTCAAAAGCTAATGGTAGTTCAAGTGTTGTTTTTTTAATTTGCGTTAGGGATTGCAGTGGAAATCCTTTTTTGTTTTTTCTTTAAAAACAAAAAAGATTGTAACGAAAAGCCCGACCCCTTGTGGGTAACGCCCTATTGCTGGTTTTGAAACGGAAGTTATTTTGAAAGAGGAAAAATATTTGAAAAAAAACATTATTTTATTAGTTACATTTGTTGTAACTAAAACGGGTATTTGCTAACTAATGGATTAGCAATGTCAAAAAAACAGCAATTTTATGGAAACATTAATCAAAATAAGTAATATTAAACGAGATTTCGTTCTTGGTAATGAAATAGTGTATGTGTTAAAGGGGGTGAATCTTGAAATTAAAAAAGGAGAGTATGTTGCCCTCATGGGACCTTCAGGATCGGGGAAATCGACTTTGATGAATATTTTAGGTTGCTTGGATACGCCTACGTCTGGCACTTATATTTTGAATGGAAAAGATGTGAGTCAGATGCATGATGATCAATTGGCGGAAATTAGGAATAAAGAAATTGGTTTTGTTTTTCAGACGTTTAATTTATTGCCTCGGACAACGGCTTTAGACAACGTGGCGTTGCCTATGGTATATGCTGGATTTTCGAAGAGCGAACGCAATATTAGGGCTACCGAAGTGTTGAAGCAAGTCAATTTGGCCGATAGAATGGACCACCAGCCTAATCAACTTTCTGGAGGGCAACGGCAACGTGTTGCTGTGGCTAGAGCCTTGGTAAATAAACCTTCTATTATTTTGGCTGATGAGCCAACAGGGAATTTGGATAGTAAAACTTCTGTAGAAATAATGAAACTTTTTGGCGATATTCATCAACTAGGGAACACGGTTATTTTGGTAACTCACGAGGAAGATATTGCTGCTTATGCCCATCGAATCATTCGACTTCGAGATGGTATTATTGAAAGTGATACAGTTAATACCCATTTAGTTGTTGGAAAAGAGTAGTATATGTAAAGCTTGGAGGGTAAGCTTTTATTAGACAAGTGTTATAAATATGTAAAAAAACAGCTTAATAAAAATATATTTATAGGCTGTTTTTTTTTATTGTTTATAAGCTATTTCAATAGGTTAGCTTTTTTGATGAGTTGCATTTTGTAGTTATAATAAATTATCTTTTTATTGAATTTAAAATATTATTATTTAGAATATTTTTTATATAATATAAAACCTAATAGGCTTAATACGATTAAAGACCAAAATTGGATAATAAAAGTTATTATATCTTCTATAAGGTACCATCCAAATTGTAGGCCATCTACAATTTGGAGTCCAAAACCTTGTCGAAACATTTTTTCGGAAGGTTTAATGTCTTTTTTGATGCTTTCGTTTTGATATAATTGTAAGGAAAGTGTGCTAAAATCAACTTTGTCTTTTAATGAAAGGTTGTCTAATTTTTTTTCGTCGTTTTCTTGCTTTTTGGTTTCTAAATCCTCTTCTGCATTAGATATTTCAGTTACTTTTTTGCCTTTAGTGTCGATGGCATTTTCTAATCTAGTTGCATGAGCATTTTTTCTGACTTGTGCTAATTGATTGGCTAAAATTTGTAATGAAACATCATCGGCCTTGATTTGTCTGGAATCTAAAAAATCAATTTCTTTGGCAATAATTTTGATGACCGTATCTAATTTTGTGTTTGGTACTCTAATAGTCATGTCGTTCAAAACAGTGTATTTGGTAATTTCGAGAATTGAATCTTGAGCAATTTTTACTTTAGATTTTTCTATTATTTGACTGTTTAAATCGGTAAATGTAACAAAACCTCCAAATTTACTAACTGCATTTTCTATAGCGTAAGTAGATTTTGCAACATTTTTGGTTTTAAATTTTATATCGGCCGTGCGAATAATTTTTCGTCCATCATCTTTTTGAACGGCAGCTGATGAGGATACTGCTTTTGCATCTACTTCCGATGCAGTAGTTTCTGGTGCTTCTGCTTGTTTACAAGCAACAATTGTAGTGGCCAAAATGAGGCCAGCATAACCCAAATGATTCCAATTTTTCATATATATAAAATTTATTTGTTTACACTATTGATAGGTTTTATGATAATCTTAAATTTCATAATAAAATAATTTACAAAATTCATTTATTTTTATTAATTATTTATTAGTTTAAATATTCAATATGTTATTTTTAGATAGTAATTTTATATCAATTTTTACATTATTAGAAGTTATGAATTAAGTATTATAAAAATCATGCCAAACTTTTAAAATATATCATTGTTATCAAAAAAAAATGTATTTTTGAATGCAATTCCTAAAAAATTAAAATCTTTGAGAACGATTATTTTTAAAGAACTAACAGATCCAGAAAGTTTCAAAATCCAATTATTGCATTGGACACAGCCCTATAGAGAAATTTTATTTCTTGATAGCAACGTGCAGTTTAATAATAGAAATCAATATTCAAAATTTGATTATCTTGCTGCATGTGAAGCATTTACATCAATAAAAACAGATTTTTATAATGCTTTTGATGATTTGCAACAATATCAAAGCAATATTAAAGATTGGATTTTTGGATACATAAGCTATGATTTGAAGAATGATGTGGAAGTATTATTTTCGAAAAATGCAGACCACATATATTTTGATGATTTATTTTTTTTTCAACCCAAAAAAATATTTATAGTTAAAGGAAATTCTTTAGAAATGCAGTATTTAAAATTTTGTGAAGACGAAATGGAGTCGGATTTTAATGAAATTATAGCTGCAAAACCTTCAATGCATATTTCAAAAGATACCATAAAAGTACAACAACGTTTAGATCCAATTTTGTATGAAGAAAAAGTACGAAAAATACTAAAAGAAATTCAAAAAGGTACTATTTATGAAGCGAATTTTTGTATGGAATTTTATGCAAATCAAAAAATAAATCCATTAGAAAAATATATTAACCTAGATAAAATATCAAAAGCACCGTTTGCGGCATATTTTAAAAACCATCAAAAGTTTATCATGTGTGCATCTCCTGAAAGGTACTTACAAAAAACGGGGCAAACGATAATATCGCAGCCAATAAAAGGAACTTCCAAGCGGTTTGCAAATGAACAAGACGACGAACAAAGCAAGCATAATCTTGAATCAAATCAAAAAGAACGATCAGAAAATATCATGATTGTAGATTTAGTTAGAAATGATTTATCTAAAATTGCTACAAAAGGATCTGTTCATGTAGAGGAATTTTGTAAAATATATACATTTAAACAAGTTCATCAAATGATTTCGACTATAAAATCCTGTGCCAAAACGGATTATACATCAGTTGAAGTGATTAAAAATACTTTTCCGATGGGTAGTATGACCGGCGCCCCAAAAATAGCTTCGATGCATATAATTGAAGCATTAGAAGTTTCAAAAAGAGGGGTTTATAGTGGTTGTATGGGCTATTTTACTCCAAGTGGTGATTTTGATTTTAATGTAATTATTAGAAGTATTTTGTATAATGCAGATAATCAATATATTTCTTTTCATGTAGGTAGTGCAATAACAGCAAATGCAATTCCAAAACACGAATATGAGGAATGCCTCTTAAAGGCAAAAGCGCTGTTAGAAGTATTGGAGTAACTACTATGTAATTTCAAAATAAAAGCCGTGTAATTTCAAAATAGAGGTCATGTATTTTCAAAATAGAA
>NZ_MUGT01000113.1:0-23398 GCF_002217205.1 Flavobacterium branchiophilum NBRC 15030 = ATCC 35035
AACTAAACGACATTGATTTGTAATTATGTTTATTACTTGAAATTATATTTACAACAAATAGTAGCGTTGATTTTTACCAATCACCGCCGCTGCCACCACCAGAAAAACCGCCTCCGCCAAATCCTCCGCCAAATCCACCACCACTGCCACCAAATCCGCCAGATGAACCACCAAATCCACCACCTCTTCCAATATTACTTAAAATAATGAAATCTAATAAGTTTGGCGTACTACCCATGCCACCACTTCGACCGCCACCACTTTTTTTAGAAATGATAATCATTAAAATGATTAAAACAATAATGATTAAAAATATTACTGAAATGGGCAATTGATCTTCTGTTGATTGGCGAGTACCTTTATATTTGCCTTTAAAAACATCAATAATAGCATCTGTACCTTTATCTAAACCATTGTAATAACTTCCAGCTTTAAATTCGGGGATGATAATTTTTCGGGTAATTTCGCCACCAATTCCAGCTGTTAATCGATCTTCGAGTCCATAACCTGCTGATATCCAAATTTTTCTTTCGGCTTTTGCCAATAAAATGATCACACCATTATCATTAGCTTTTGTACCTCCAATACCCCAAGCTTGTCCCCATTTTGAGGTTAATATGCCTATGTCTTCTCCCTTCAAACTTTCAATTGTAATTACCACAATTTGTGTGGTGGTACTATCGGCATAGTGTATTAATTTTTGTTCGAGGCTGGCTTTGTCATTTGGCTCTAATACATTTGCATAATCATAAACCGATGTTTGAAACGATGGTTTTGGAGGAATGGTTAATTGAGCTGAACACCAAATGCTATAAAAGAGAAATAAAATAGGAAATACATGTTTGATTTTTAAGATTATTTTCATTGTCCTACGGATATTTCATTTGTTAATTCGTTTTTATCGTCGTCCTGATATGGAAAATATTGTCGTAATTGTTGTCCTGCCATCGTTATGCCGTCAATTAATCCTTGTTTAAATAGCCTTGCTTAAATTGTTCAGCCATCGCATTTTTGGTACTTTCCCAAAAATCTGGAGGTACTACTTCATTGATTCCTTTGTCGCCACATATAGCAAATTTTTTATCTACTACTGCCACATATATCAAAACCGCATTTGCAGCAGCAGATTGATACATTTCGAGCTTGTTAAAAACTTCTATGGCTCTTTGCATGGGATTCAAAGTAGTTTTACTTTCAATATGAACCCTAATTTCGCCCGAGGTGTTTTTTTCGGCCCTGCAAATGGCATCAACTATGGCTTGCTCTTCTTCTTTGCTCAAAAAATCTTCTACTTTTGACATGGCTAAAATAAATTAAAACTACCCATTCAAAATCTATGAAATGGGTAGTGTATTGGTTGATTTGTAAACAATTAGAATTTAACTTCTACTGGTTTTTCTGCTCCAGCAACTGCTTTAAAGTAAGGTTTTTCTTTATATTCGCTCAAAAATAAACTATTTGGCATTTTCAAAACATAATTGTTATATTCTTGAACTGTTTCGTTAAATCTAGTTCTTGCAGTCAAAATTTGATTTTCGGTACTAGCCAATTCATCTTGTAGTTTCAAGAAATTTTCATTGGCTCTCAAAGTTGGATAACTTTCTACACTCACTAAAAGTCTTGATAATGAACTAGATACACCACTTTGTGCTTGGTTAAATTCTTCTAACTGCTCTGGTGTAATGTTTTTAGGATCAATTGTTACAGCTGTTGCCTTAGAGCGGGCTTCTATTACGGCTGTCAAAGTGCCTTTTTCAAACTCTGCAGCTCCTTTTACAGTGTTTACTAAATTGCCTATCAAATCGTTACGACGTTGATAAGCTGTTTGTACGTTGCCCCATTCTTTTTCATTGGCTTGGTTGTAACTTAAAGCCGAATTTTTAATTCCCATAACCCAAAGTCCAATTATAACAACTAGACCAACAATAATTCCTACGGGTAATAACCATCTTTTCATAATTTCTGTTTTTTTAATTTATTATTTGTTATAGTTCATTTTTGATTTGCAATAATTGTGCCTTTATCGATTCTAATTTACTAATAATTTCAAATTTGTCTAATGTTTTTTTCTGTTTTTCTTTCAAATGTGTTTTGGCTCCATCCAAAGTGAAACCTCTTTCTTTGACTAAATGATAGATTAATTTCAAATTTTGAACATCTTCTTGGGTAAACATTCTATTGCCTTTTGCATTTTTTTTGGGTTTTAAAACATCAAATTCTTTCTCCCAAAATCTAATCAACGAAGCATTTACATCAAATGCTTTGGCTAATTCTCCAATACTAAAATATCTTTTGTCAGGTGCTAAATCAAGGTGCATTTTCTTTTTTTTTAATAGATAAAATATTAATCCAATGATTGATTTTCTTGATTGGCTACTTTTGAAATAGCTACATAATCTGCTGCCGAAATATTACCATAATAAAAGTTTAATGGATTGACAACATTACCATCTTTGTGTACTTCATAATGCAAATGTGGTCCTTCAGAACGTCCTGTACTACCAACAAAACCAATAACATCTCCTCTTTTTACATGTTTGCCCACACCACTATTATACCTACTCAAATGTGCATATAGGGTTTCATAACCAAATCCATGTCGGATAACAATATGGTTGCCATAGCCAGAGGCTCTATTGTCTGCTCTATCTACAATACCATCGCCTGTGGCATATACAGGCGTTCCAGTTGCAGCCGAAAAATCCATACCTTGATGCATTTTTCTTACCTTTGTAAACGGATCACTTCTATATCCAAATCCCGAAGCCATTCGTTTTAAATGTTCGTTTTTTACAGGTTGTATAGCCGGAATAGCTGTTAGCAATTGTTCTTTTGATTTGGCTAACGCAAAAATTTGGTCTAATGATTTTGATTGAATTGCTAAAGCTTTTGACAAAACATCTAACCGTTTTGAAGTACTTATTACCAATTCGGAATTGTCATAACCTTCTAATTCTTTGTACCTGTTTTTTCCTTTAAAGCCAGACTTGCGTTCTTCATTAGAAATGGCTGCCGTGTTAAAATATACCCGATACAAATTATTATCTCTATCTTCTATATCTGCCAAAACTTCCTCTGCTTGTTCTAATTTTTTGCTCAAAATGGCATATTGAATCTTCAAATTGTCAGTTTCTCGTGTCAGGACTTTGTCTTTTGGTGTTTCAAAAAAAGGGGTGTTTAACAAAACCAAAAAACTTAAAAAACCAAATAACGCAGACGAAAGTAAAAATAATCCAATATAGGCTATTTTTTTGCCTTTTTTGGTAGTTATTTTGCGATAAGCCAAGCTTTCAGAATCGTAATAATATTTGACTTTTTTTGACATTTTTTATTGTAACTTTTTTAATTTTACAATTATACGAATAAAATTTAAAAATGTTTCACTTTTTTTCTTAAATTTGTTATAAATGCTCTTTTTTATGGTTATGTTTTATATTGAGACACCTTTTGGTAAAACCATTTGCTTTGAGCTATTTTTCTTTTTAATTATTCTAAATAGCTGTTATTTAGATAGATAAATATTTTTTGCAAAGCACATTCAATCAATAATATTTCCATTTATTGCTATAATTTCTATTTTAAATTTTACTTTTTCATTTGATAAAAAAATGTATTTTTGTGCCTAAAATATATTTTAGCATAAATCAATTGACTCTTATAAATAAAACCATGAAATCACAAGACGTACGCAAACAATTTTTGGACTTTTTTCAAAGCAAAGGACACTTAATCGTTCCTTCGGCACCTATCGTTCTAAAAGACGACCCAACCCTGATGTTTAATAACTCTGGAATGGCACAGTTCAAAGAATATTTTTTAGGCAACGGAACTCCAAAAAGTAAACGTATTGCCGATACCCAAAAATGTCTTCGTGTTTCTGGAAAACACAACGATTTGGAGGATGTAGGTTTTGATACTTACCACCATACCATGTTTGAAATGCTGGGAAATTGGTCTTTTGGTGATTATTTCAAAAAAGACGCTATCAACTGGGCATGGGAATTATTGACTGAGGTGTATAAAATTCCAAAAGAAAATTTATACGTTTCTGTTTTTGAAGGAAACCCAGACGAAAATGTACCTTTTGATCAAGAAGCATGGGATTTATGGAAGGAATTGATTGATGAAGACCGCATCATTTTAGGAAATAAAAAAGACAATTTCTGGGAAATGGGCGATCAAGGACCTTGTGGCCCTTGTTCTGAAATTCATGTGGATTTGCGTTCAGCAGAAGAAAAAGCTTTAGTTTCTGGTAAGAGTTTGGTGAACAATGATCATCCACAAGTGGTTGAAATTTGGAACAATGTATTTATGGAATTCAACCGTAAAGCGGATGGTTCTCTAGAAAAATTACCAGCACAACACGTGGATACCGGAATGGGATTTGAGCGTTTGTGTATGGCTTTACAAGGAAAAACGTCGAATTATGACACGGATGTTTTTAGTCCGCTAATTGAAAAAGTAGAACAAATTACAGGTTTAAAATATACTTCAAACGAAATTCAAAATATTTCGGAAGAACAAAACAAAACCAACATCGCCATTCGAGTAGTGGCTGATCACGTTCGTGCGGTAGCGTTTGCTATTGCGGATGGTCAATTGCCATCAAACACTGGTGCGGGTTACGTGATTCGTCGTATTTTACGTCGTGCCATCCGTTATGGATTTACATTTTTGAATACCAAAGAACCTTTTATATATGAGTTGGTAGCGGTATTATCAAATCAATTAAGTGAATTTTTCCCTGAAATCAAATCACAACAAACCTTGGTTACCAATGTGATTCGCGAAGAAGAAGCTTCGTTTTTAAGAACTTTGGATCAAGGAATTCAATTGCTTGAAAACGTGATGAAACAAGCAACTAGCCAAGAAATTTCGGGTAAAGTTGTATTTGAATTATACGATACTTTTGGATTTCCGTTAGATTTAACTTCGCTAATTTTATCTGAAAAGAAGTTCACTTTTGACCTAAAAGAATATGAAACTTGCTTAGAAGAACAAAAATCACGTTCGCGTGCTGCTTCAGAAGTTTCAACCGAAGATTGGTCTGTTTTGATTCCTGGAAATGTGGAGCAATTTGTGGGTTACGACCAAACAGAAAATGAAGTTAAAATTTCGAGAATCAGAAAAATTGACAGTAAAAAAGACGGGGTTTTGTACCAAATCGTTTTGGACGCTACACCGTTTTACCCTGAAGGAGGTGGACAAGTGGGAGATAAAGGAACTTTAGTTTCGGCTAACGAGGCTATTGAAATTATCGATACCAAAAAAGAGAATAATTTGATTTTGCATATAGCGAAGCAATTGCCAGAAAATGTATCGGCTAGCTTTGTGGCAAAAGTAAATACGGATTTGAGAACTTTATCGTCTCGCAATCACTCTGCTACGCATTTAATGCACCAAGCCTTGAGAAGTATTTTAGGAACGCATGTGGAGCAAAAAGGATCTTTGGTTAACCCAAATTACTTGCGTTTTGACTTTTCACATTTTTCTAAAATGACGGATGAAGAATTGCAAGCGGTGGAAAATTTTGTAAATGCTCGAATTCAAGAGCAATTGCCTTTGATAGAAAGAAGAAGTATTCCAATTCAACAAGCTTTAGATGAAGGTGCGATGGCATTGTTTGGCGAAAAATATGGGGATAACGTTCGTGCGATTAAATTTGGCGAAAGCATGGAATTGTGTGGTGGAATCCACGTAAATAATACGGCTGAAATATGGCATTTTAAAATTGTTTCTGAAGGTGCGGTGGCAGCAGGAATTCGTCGTATCGAGGCCATTACAAGTGATGCGGTAAAAGCACATTTTAAAACGTATGAAACAACTTTAAACGAGATTAAAGGGGCGTTGAAAAACCCTCAAGATATTTTGAAAGCCGTTCATCATTTGCAAGACGAAAATGCTAAATTGTCAAAACAAATTGAAGCTTTGATGAAAGACAAAGTGAAACATTTGAAAACGAGTTTGGTTACTCAAATTCAAGAGGTTAATGGCGTTCAATTCTTGGCAACACAAGTCGATTTGAATCCAGAGGGCGCTAAAGATTTGGCTTATGAATTAGGTAATTTAGGTACTAATCTGTTTTTAGTTTTGGCCACAGCCGAAGAAAACAAACCGATGTTAACCTGCTATATATCAAAAGAATTGGTCGCTGCCAAAAACCTAAATGCAGGACAGGTAGTTCGTGAATTAGGGAAATTTATTCAAGGTGGCGGAGGAGGACAGCCTTTCTTTGCAACTGCTGGTGGAAAAAATGCAGCTGGAATTGCTGAGGCTTTATCTAAAGCGGTTGATTTTATAAAATAAATGAAGTCATCAATATGAAAAACGTAGTATTTGCCCTTTTGTTAATGATTTATGCCAATGTATTTTCGCAAAATTACAATATAAACAATCAGCTTCAGAACCAATATCGCATGATGCAACAAAATCAACAAATGTTGATGCAACAGCAACAAATGAGGATGCAACAAGAACAATTGCGATTGATGATGCAAATGCAAAGAAATCAATTTTCATTGTCAAACGAAGTACAAAACCAGATATTTAAGAAAGCAAAATTAGAATCAAAAAATCAAAAAAAGGAGATTGAATTGGCTCAATTGAAAGCGTTGCAAAAAACAGATGATAAGAACGAAAAAATACAGAAAAACATAGATCAAGTAACTGCTAAAATTGAAAAAAATAAAAAGAAAATCAACAAAATTGAACAAGATATTGCTTTATTAAAAGACCGTATAAAAGAAAAAGAAACACGGTTAGAACAGCTTAAAAAAGGTAGCAATTGAAGTTTGGGTAAAAAAAAACCTTTAAACCGAAAAGGATCATGACATAGCTTTGTCAAATATTTTTCCAAAAAACAGACAAAGTTTCATTTAATTTCAAGCAATTAAAATATTACTATTAGAGTTGTTATCCAAATCTAGATATTTATAAAAAAAGAGGTATTTGTGCCTCTTTTTTTATTTAACTCATCTTATGGAGGATACAATAGCAATACCACTAGATGAATGAAAAAGTGTTATAATAAATATAATTTTGTAATCAAAAAGAAGATTACATCTGAAAAATTATAAATCATTTTTTATGTTATTTGCCAAAAAAAGGAAAAAATTACAAATGAAATATTACTTTTATTTAATTTTTTTTGTACTAAAAATGACAAACTATCTTTGTAATTTGACATCTTTAATATAGTATTTTAATTCAAAAATGCGTTAAACATTAAAAAGTAAACTTTTTAATATAAGCCTCTTTTTTTAGTAATTCCAAATCAAAATTTATGAAAATGGCTTGTTATCCATAATGTTTATTTACATAATTGGTCTTTTACATTTTTCAAAGTTATTGATAAAAAGTTGATATAAACCCTTTTGAAACCTATTAAAACCATACAGATTGATTTTGAAAAACTAAAATAATATATAAAATAAAAAAAATCAAACTAACAACTATTTTCATAAATGTACCTGCCAAAAAACCTAAAAAAGAACCAGTTGCAGCCCTCAAGGCCCTATTTTGATCTTGTGCATTAAATACCAATTCGCCAATAAAAGCACCAATAAATGGAGCAATTAAAAAACCAAATGGAATTGGGATAAAAAAACCTACTACAATACCGATATTTGTGCCCCAAATACCATATTTACTCCCGCCAAAATATTGTGTTCCTTTGGCAGGAATGATATAATCTAATACAGCAATAGCAACAGCAATAGAAAAGGTAATACCTAAAATCCAAAAATTATATGCCATTCCTTTGCAAAAATACAACAATAATAAACCAACCCAACTTAAAGGCGGTCCAGGAAGCGCTGGCAAAAAACTACCAAACAATCCTATGAGAACACATATAAAACCAAGTATCAAAAAAACGTAATCCATTATAAATTATTTATATATTTTTATATATTTTTTCATATAAATAATTGTATTTTTCTAATATAATTTTACGTTTTAATTTCAATGTTGGTGTCAATTCGCCACCATCTATGGACCAAATATTGGGGGTTAATTCAAATCTTTTGATTTGTTCCCAATTGCCAAATTTTTGATTGATCAATTCAACTTCAGATTTAATTCTCTTGATCACATCGTTGTTTTCAACTATTTCACGATTCGAATTTCCTATTTCGATATGGTGCAATGCAGCCCATTCTTTGATGAAATCAAAATTAATTTGAATAAAAGCTCCTGGCATTTTTTCTCCATCGCCAATAACCATAATTTGTTCTATAAAACGAGATTGTTTCATAGCATTTTCTAGCATTTGTGGTGCTATATATTTACCGCCAGATGTTTTGAACATTTCTTTTTTTCTGTCCGTTATTTTCAAAAACCCTTCACTATCAATGTTTCCAATATCTCCTGTATAAAAATAACCGTCTTTTAATGCCTCCCTACTTTTTTCCTCATCTTTATAGTATCCCAGCATTACATTGGGTCCTTTGCATAATATTTCGCCATCTTCGGCAATTTTTACGGTTACATTTTGAATAACTTTTCCAACGGTGCCCACTTTAAAACCCTTGTTTCTCATATCGTTTACAGATATTACTGGGGACGTTTCTGTTAAACCATAGCCTTCCATTACAGGTATGTTGGCTGCAGCAAAAATCCGTGTCAATCGGGGTTGCAATGCGGCACTACCCGAAACCAATAATTCAATATTGCCTCCCAATCCTTCTTTCCATTTGCTAAAGATTAGTTTTCGTGCTATTTTCAATTGTAATTCATACCAAAAACCATTGGCTTGATAGGGTTCGTATTTCAATCCTAAATCAATAGCCCAAAAAAACAATTTCTTTTTTAGTCCTTTCAAATCTGTGCCTTTTGCAATAATTTTGTCATATACTTTTTCAAGCAATCTAGGTACAGCGGTTATTACATTGGGCTGAACTTCTTTTAAATTGTCGCTAATTTTTTCTATAGATTCACCAAAATAAACAGAAACACCATAATATTGATACAAATATAAAATCATTCTTTCAAAAATATGACAAATGGGCAAAAAGCTTAGTGCTCTTGTTTTTCCTTGCTCAAAAGGTATTCGAGGGGCACTATCCAAAACGTTTGATACGATATTTTGATGCGAGAGCATGACACCTTTTGGTTTACCTGTTGTGCCAGAGGTATAAATTATTGTGGCCAAATCAGTTTCCAAAACTCCATTCTTTCTGTTTTCTACTTCATTTTGCAAAGTATCATCGTGCCCTAAATCCAATAACGTGCCCCAATTGGTACAATTGTCGAGCTCGTTAAATGAATAAATACCTTTCAAATGAGGAGTATTAGACTTGATGTTCAACACTTTTTGAAGCACTTCGGCATCCGACACAAAACAATAGGATGCCTCTGAATGATTTAAAATATATTCGTAATCTTCTTGTGATATAGTAGGATAAATAGGAACAGTTTGAGCACCCGTTTGTAATATACCAACGTCCATAATATGCCATTCCGTACGATTATTAGAAGAAATAATGGCTATTTTATCATTTTTTTGTACCTGAAGTTGTAGTAATGCTCTGGATATAGCATTTGCTTTGTTGATATATTGTTGTGTTGATGTTTTAATCCAGCTACCATTTTGTTTGGTTACTAGAGCGTCTTCAATATTAAATTTTTCTAGTTGATAATATGGAAAATCGAATAACCTTTTGATTGTTGTCATAACAGCATTAATAAAAATTATAGTTGGTTTCAAATTTAATAAAATTTAATAAAATAGCAATTTTTTATTGATTTTTTTTAAAAATTTAACTATTTATTTTGATTGCAATTCAATTTAATAACAAACTTGTAATCAGACGTCAAAGTTTAAAACTTTGATAAAGATGCGAGATAACCCATTAAGGCTTAACTAAACGGCTTTGATTTATAAATGAAAAATCGACCATGTATTGAATTAAAAATTTATTTATTTCATATTTTTTTTCACTTAATTGCTGTCTCATAATTCGTATGTAAGATAGTTTTTTTATATTCGCAGCCTGAAAAGTTATAATTATAAAAAAAATTACAATATGGCAACTACCGCAGATATTAAAAACGGATTGTGTATAAAGTTTAATCACGATATTTATAAAATCATCGAATTTTTGCACGTAAAACCAGGAAAAGGACCAGCATTTGTACGAACAAAATTAAAAAGTTTGACCAATGGAAAAGTTTTAGATAACACATTTTCGGCAGGTCATAAAATTGAAGATATTCGAGTAGAGAATCATAAATTTCAATTTTTATACCCAGAGGGAGAATTGTTTCATTTTATGAATGTAGAATCTTACGAGCAAATTTCATTAAACAAAAACGTTTTGGATGCCCCCGATTTATTAAAAGAAGGTGAAAATGTGATGATTAGCATCAATACCGAAACAGATTTACCGCTTTCTGTGGATATGCCTGCTTCGGTAATTTTAGAAGTTACGTATGCAGAGCCTGGGGTAAAAGGGGAATACAGCAACCAACGCAACCAAATCAGCAACTGTAGAAACAGGTGCTCAAGTAAACGTGCCATTGTTTATCAATGAAGGTGATAAAATTAAAATTGAAACGGCTACAGGAAATTATATGGAACGTGTTAAAGAATAAATTCTTAACCCTATAAAAATTTTAAAGAATCATTATAATTTTTGAATATTTTCAAATTTTATAATGATTTTTTTGTTAAAAAATAAAACAATTTCAAACTAAATAGTATGACATTTGAAACACCACAAAAATTACAAGCCATTGCTCAAATATTAAATTGTTCCTATGTAGGATCGCCCGATTTTCCAGTTTTAGGAATGAATGAAATACATGTTGTTACAGCTGGGGATATTGTTTTTGTCGATCATCCAAAATATTATGACAAAGCACTACAATCTGCAGCCACTATTATTTTAATTAATAAAAAAGTGGATTGTCCTGAAGGTAAAGCCTTACTTATTTCAGACGATCCTTTTAGAGATTTTAATGTATTAACGCAGTATTTTAATCCTTTTAAACCCTCGAATGTAGCCATTGCTGCAACAGCCAAAATAGGAAAACATACTATAATTCAGCCCAATTGTTTTATTGGATATCATGTGTCTATAGGAAATAACTGTATTATTCATCCAAATGTAACCATTTATGATCATACTGTTATTGGCGATAATGTAATTATTCATGCAGGAACTATTATAGGAGCAGATGCTTTTTATTACAAAAAAAGACCCGAAGGATACGATCAATTGCTTTCGGGAGGTAGGGTAGTTATAGAAAATCATGTTGGAATTGGAGCTTTATGCACTATAGACAAAGGGGTGTCTGGCGATACAACCATTGGCGAAGGCACCAAAATTGACAATCAAGTTCATGTTGGGCACGATACAATTATTGGTAAAAAATGTTTAATTGCATCGCAAACTGGTATTGCGGGTTGTGTAATTATTGAAGATGAAGTAACAATTTGGGGGCAAGTCGGTACAACAAGTGGCATAACTATTGGAACAAAAGCCGTAATTATGGGACAAACGGGAGTTACAAAATCAGTAGATGGTGGCAAATCCTATTTTGGAACACCAATTGAAGAGTCAAGAGAAAAGCTAAAACAATTGGCAAATATCAAAAAAATCCCTCAAATTATATCTAAATTAGATTTGTAAAACTTTAAAAAATGACTATTCCACACATTTGGTATCAAAAATCCCAATGGACCATCCGTTTGACAGCAGTTTTTTGGTTAATAGCCAAAATAGGTACTTTCAAATTATGGACTGCAGACAGGTTATTGCCGCTTGTTCCACCGTTTGCGTTTTTAGAAAACATACCAAATAGTGTTCATTTATTTTTATATATAGTAGTTTTATGTCATTTAATATTTACATTAATAAATACTAATTGTAGATGGATATATTTTTCTACCATTTTTTTTGAAATTCTGAGTTGTGCATTAGATCAAAACAGATGGCAACCTTATATTTATCAGTATATTTTAATTTTTTTATTTGCTGGAATATTTTTTAAAAAAAATATTAAATTTACAAATTTACTGCAATTTTTGTTAATTGTTATTTATTTTAATAGCGGTTTACATAAATTAAATTCAGGATTTTTGTATAATGTTTGGCAAAATATGATATTACACCGTTTCATAGGACTTGATTATACTACAATTCAATCACCTTGGCTCTATCAATCAGGTTATATTTTAGGATTGATAGAAACATTTGCTGGTATAGCCCTTTGCTTCACTCGATTTCAAAATAGGGCAGCATGGCTCATGATAGGGATGCATGTTTTTATTTTGGTTTTGATAACACCCATAGGTTTAAACTATAATGTAATTGTTTGGCCATGGAATGTATTGATGATTGGACTTTTGTATCTTATTTTTATAAAAAAAGTACAAACTGAAACATTAAATTGGATAAAGCTATTTTCAGGAAAAAACATGATTTTATTTGTTTTATTAGGTATAATGCCATTAACCAATTTTTTTGGCATTTGGGATCATTTTTTATCTTTCAATTTGTATTCTGGAAGCAGTATGAAAATGGAAATTTGTATAGAAAATCCTCTGGAAACAAAGCAATACGAACCCTATTACAGCTCAAAAAAAACATTTTGCAAAACCCAATCTGTAATTCAAAGTGATGATTGGGCATTGAAAGAGTTACACATAGTGGTTTATCCTGAAAAAAGAGTGTACGAAAAAATCATACAAAAGTGGAAACTTTCAAATCCAAATGCAAAAGCAGTGTTTCATATTTACAAATATCCGTATCGAAAAAATGATATATTCACGTATCAATAAAAAAACATTCAATTTTTAGCAAAAATAATTGTAAAAATGTTTAAATATTAACCTTAATACCTTATTTTTGCATCATTATTCATAAAAAACAAATAAAAATATATCATGAGTGTTTTAGTAAATAAAGATTCAAAAATCATTGTGCAAGGTTTCACAGGAAGTGAAGGTACTTTTCATGCTTCGCAAATGATTGAATACGGTTCAAACGTTGTAGGTGGTGTTACACCAGGCAAAGGTGGTACTACCCATTTAGATCGTCCAGTTTTTAATACTGTAAAAGATGCAGTAGATCAAGCAGGTGCCGATACAACAATTATTTTCGTTCCACCAGCATTTGCAGCCGATGCCATTATGGAAGCAGCCGATGCAGGCATTAAAGTGATTATTGCCATTACAGAGGGAATTCCTGTTGCAGACATGATTAAGGCATACGAATTTATTAAAGATAAAAATTGTAGGTTAATTGGGCCAAACTGTCCAGGTGTAATTACACCAGAAGAAGCAAAAGTAGGAATCATGCCAGGTTTTGTTTTCAAAAAAGGAAGTGTTGGAATTGTTTCTAAATCAGGAACTTTAACTTACGAAGCTGCGGATCAAGTTGTGAAACAAGGATTAGGAATAACAACTGCTATTGGAATTGGTGGTGATCCAATCATTGGTACAACTACTAAAGAAGCAGTAGAATTGTTGATGAACGATCCAGAAACCAATTGTATTGTAATGATTGGTGAAATTGGCGGACAGTTGGAAGCTGATGCAGCAAAATGGATCAAAGCTGATGGAAATAGAAAACCTGTTGTAGGTTTTATTGCTGGCGAAACAGCTCCAAAAGGAAGAACTATGGGACATGCAGGTGCTATTGTTGGTGGTGCAGATGATACGGCTGAAGCTAAAAAACGTATCATGAGAGAATGTGGTATTCATGTAGTAGATTCTCCAGCTGAAATTGGAAAAAAAGTAAAAGAAGTTTTAGGTTAGTTTGCTAAAAAATTTTAAATATATATATAAAGCCCGTATTCGTACGGGCTTTTATGATTCTAAAACAGGTCAAATACACGAATAAAAAAAGCGGCATTATTTGATGCCGCTTTTTTTATATCAAATATATTTTATATGTATATTTGGTATTATAAATTAAAATATATTTTAGGTTAAAAAGGATTAGACCATTTTGGGTCTGTATAAACATTGTTACCTGAAAGCGTTTTTAGGAATGCCACAACAGCTTGTACTTCAGTTGCCGTAACATTTAATTTTTGTCCAACACCATTAGGTTTCAATCGAGGGTCTAAATTGGTATTGCCTGGAGGTGTGTTTATGGTACCATAATGACCAATTGCAGCATTTAGCGTAGTGATTACTCCTGTGTGCATCATTGGCGAATTTGGGTTACCAGCTTGGTTAACCAAATCTCGTAACGAAGGTGCTCTGGTATTGGTCAAATCCAAAACATTACTGCCAATTGTTCCTACTATTCCATTGTTTTTAGTGTTGGGATCTATGTCAAATTCTGGTGCTGCATGGCAACCTGCACAACCAAAACCGCCGCTTGTTCTGGTACTTGTAGCATCAAAAACAGGAGGTGTAAGAAATATGTTTTTGCCCAGATTTTCTTGAGTTGTAAAATTTGGAAAATTCTGGCCATCATTGGCAACTAAAGCTCTGCCTGCATCATATTTTGAGTCAAAGGATTGGATACTTTTGATAAATTGTGCTAATGCCAATTGTATTTTGGATTCCGTAATGGTTTCAGATCCATATACAAATTTAAAGAGTTCTTTATAATAGCCAATGTTTTGCAGTTTTGCAATTACAGTAGCCATAGTGCCATCGCCATTGGTGCCACTAAATCCCATTTCGATATGATTTTGAATCGGTTGCGTAGTTTGAATTTCTAATGAAGAAGCACGCTCGTCCCAAAAAAACTTGGTTTCGTTGGCAAATCGTGTATTGATAAGTCGCATGGCATGGCGACCCGTAGTGCCATTTACTCCAACACTTGCCACTACTGGATCTGAAAAAGCATTGGCCTGAATATGACAACTAGCACATGAAATGGTATTGTTTGAAGATAAATTTTTGTCATAAAATAAAACCCGACCCAGAGTAGCTCCTTTGTCAGTTATCGGATTGCCACCAACATTGTTTTTAGTAATATAGGCAGGAACAGTTTGATTGGCATAATTGTATAAATTGGTCAAGTCAATTTTGTTTCCAAAAGCAGCTTTTACATTTGGATAGGTTTCTACTTCTTGATAATCTTCACTTTTATTACAGGAGCATAAAATATGAAAAATGGGTATGAGCAATAAAATTTTTTTCATCTTGTTGGGTTTTAAAAGTTTAGCCATCGTCATTAATTAATATTAAAATGATTTTACAAATTTAACAATAAACGGTTAAAAACGATAGATATTGTATTTTTTTTAAATATATTTTTTAAATACTCTTAAAATTTTATTAAAAAAGTAAAATCTTGTCAAATGAAGTTATTAAGATGACTTGGTAAAAGGTATTATTCGATTAACCAATTTTTAAAATCATAAAAATTTTGAGGCGAAACACCATGGCCAATAGGGTATTCTTTATATACATGATGAATATGTAGTGTGTCTAAAAAAGGGCCTGCTTTTCTGGCCCATTCCACTGGAATTACCTGATCTACAGTTCCGTGTGAATGAAAAATACTCAAATGGCTAAAGTCATGAGTATCAAATCCTTCTAAAAATGTATCGCTGATCATGTAGCCACTCATGGCTACAACTTTTTTAATTTTTTGTGGATAAGATAGGGCTATTGCATAGCTCAAAATAGCCCCTTGGCTAAAACCAATCAAATTGACATCGTGTTTGTCTATAGCATACAGTTTGAACAATTCGTCTAAAAAAGCTACAATTAAGTCTCTCGACTGTTTGGCCTGTTCGATGTCGGAAAACTTATTTTCGTCGGCATCAAAATTGATGGCATACCAAGCATAACTTCCATATTGTAACGAATATGGAGCTTGAACAGATACTACATAATAATGGTCTGGCAATTCATTAGCAAACGAAAATAAATCGTGCTCGTTACTTCCATAACCATGAAGCAACAATAATAGGGGATTTTTTTCTAATTTTATTTTGGGTTCTCTAACTAGGTATTGTAATGACATAATTAAATATGATTTAACTGATGGTTTTTAAATATTTTTGAAATAAATCTCCAACAATAGGCATTGGTTTTGTAGATCCATTTACAGCACTAAACATCCCGTAAACCCACAATACAGAAATTCCGATCCACATTGACATTGTGATATAAACAGAACCAAAATTACTTACTAGGAGTCCTAATGAAATAAATAATATTGATAGGCCTAAAGCCTGTCTGATGTGAAATGAAGCAAATGAATTTTTATTTTCTGAATTCATAGACATCGCTATAAAAACTCCAACTATAAATATATAACTTATAATGGCCCTATTTTTACCAGATTCGATCGTACTTTTTTCCATAAAATTTCGTGTTTAATTCCGTTTGGAATTTGTGTAAATATAAAATTTTGACCCAACGTTGTTGCAAAATTTACAACAGTTATTCCATAGCATCATTCCAAAGATTTATAATAATTCTGAATTTTTATTTTTTATATCGAGCAATGCTGATTTAAGTTTTTCTAAATCATCAATTGTATTATACACATTAATAGAATATCTAATATAATTTTGATCATTCAAATTCATAATAGGAATTTCAATTTGATACTCGTTATACAACATTTCTTTTAACACCATCGGTTGTTTGGTTTGTATAGGTACACTGGCCATTTGTCCTAAAAATGTATTGTTTACTGGACATAAAGGAGAAGTGTCTAATAGTTGGCAAATGGAATGGTATTGGTCCAAAACCAATTGTTTGGCAGCAGTTTGTTGTTCTAAATAGTTGGCTTGAGTTACAAATTCAATTGCTGTAGGCACACTCAAAAAAGCAGCAATATCGCGAGTGCCCTGGATTTCGTGCAAATCTAAAAAAGGATTTGAACTAGGCATAACACTTTCGTAACCCCAACTAACGATTAAAGGGTCTAAATTTTTTTGAAATTTTTTATTTACATATAAAAAAGAGCTACCTTTTGGAGCCAATAGCCATTTGTGAGTGGTTCCGGTATAAAAATCAGGGTCTAAGTCGTTGATATCCAAATCAATATGACCTGGTACATGTGCACCATCAACAATAGTTATCAAACCAAGTGATTTGGCTTTTGCAATGATTTCTTTGACAGGAAATAGCAAAGCCGTTGCACTCGACATTTGATTGATAAAAACAACTTTAGTTTTTGGAGTATAACCTTTCCAAAACTCTTCTACTATTTGTTCTTGACTTACAATTGGTAATGAAATGGGTTGTCTAACATATTTTACACCCGTTTTTTTGCAATAATAGTGCCATGTTCTATCCATTGCACCATATTCGTGATTGGTTGTTAAAATTTCGTCTCCCGCTTGTAAATTCAAGTTTCGCATGACAACATTTATGGCAAATGTTGGGTTTTGAGTAAAAAAGAAATCGTCTGCCTCGCAATTAATATAGGCGGCTAATGCGTTTTTTGCTTGGTTTAAATAAATGGCTTGTTTTTTTTGTAAAAACTGAACGGGTTCTTTTTCTAATTCCAATTGCCAAAACTGATAATTTTCAAAAACAGGTTTTGGACTAGCTCCAAACGAGCCATGGTTTAAGAATGTAATATCAGGATTTAATAAAAATTGTGATTTCATTGTTGTGATGTTTTGAAAAATTTGATCCTACTTGCAAGCCCCTTTATGAAAAACTAGAGACAATGTTTAAAGTAAATTGACGCTTCAAAAGTAATAAAAAATTAATTTCTTTTGGATTTTTTACCAATACTTTATAGAAAATGACTTCAATGAATCTTCAATTTGCATTTATTGTCATTGGAATTATATTTTTTTTAATTCATTGTTGGTAACTTGCACCATAAAACGATCAATACACAAATTTCATTAGAAGTGCTTTTCTTATAATTTTTCGATTTCTTCTTTAGAAAGTCCGGTTGCTTCTATAATTAAGTCAATAGAAATGCCTAGTTTTTTCAAAGATTTAGCTGTCTCTAGTTTTCCTTCCAATATTCCTTCCAATATTCCTTCTAGTTTTCCTTCGTCAAAAGCGGTGTCTATTACACCCTTTAGATCTCGGTAATTTTTCAGGCTGTCTTCATATTTCATCAGTTCGTTTGGATTATATTTGGCTATTTCTGCTTTTTCAAATGCTTTATAAAAAATAGCATCGTTAAAAATAGTTGGAATAGATTGAAAGTCTTCCAAATGTTTGATAAAATACAACCATTGCTCAATTCTGGTTTTCAAATCGGCTTCTTTTGTATCAAAATTTGGCATTTCGAGATAAATGTAAGTCAATTTATCATAAAATATTTTTCCGTTTTGATTCTTGAGTTTTATAGTGTGAATTACTTCGTTTTTTTCGGGCTCGGTTTCATAATCATCAAAGGTAAAATCCAAAATACCAATGCAATAAACTGCTTTCAAATTATAGTTCCATTCACCTCTTTCTGCCTGCTCTTGTATGGGAAAAGTGGAGTAATAAATGGTTCTTTCTTTAAAATAATTTTGCTTTGCTTTTTGTAATTCGACAATAAATTTTTCGCCATTTTCGTTTTCGCAATAGATATCATAAATGGCTTTTCTGTCAAATTCTGTTTGTCCAAGTTGTTCAATATTTTTGAAAGAAAGGCTTACAATTTTGTCATTTTCGGGCAAAAGGGCATTCAGAAAGTCAAGCAACAACGGTTTGCTTGCTTCTTCTCCGAATATTTTTTTAAATCCAAAATCTGTAAATGGATTGATGTACTTTGCCTTCATTTTTCAATATATTTTTAACAAAAATACAATTTATTTTTGATTCCTGAATGATCGTTGTTTTTATTATAATTTTTCGATTTCTTCTTTAGAAAGTCCCGTTGCTTCTATAATTAAGTCAATAGAAATGCCTAGTTTTTTCAAAGATTTAGCTGTTTCTAGTTTTCCTTCCAATATTCCTTCTTGAATTCCTTCTAGTTTTCCTTCGTCAAAAGCGGTGTCTATTACACCTTTTAGATCTCGGTAATTTTTCAGGCTGTCTTCATATTTCATCAGTTCGTTTGGATTATATTTGGCTATTTCTGCTTTTTCAAATGCTTTATAAAAAATAGCATCGTTAAAAATAGTTGGAATAGATTGAAAGTCTTCTAAATATTTGATAAAATACAACCATTGCTCAATTCTGGTTTTCAAATCGGCTTCTTTTATGTCAAAATTTGGCATTTCGAGATAAATGTAAGTCAATTTATCATAAAATGTTTTTCCGTTTTGATTTTTGAGTTTTATAGTGTGAATTACTTCGCTTTTTTCGGGTTCGGTTTCATAATCATCAAAGGTAAAATCGAGAATACCAATGCAATATACTGCTTTCAAATTATAGTTCCATTCGCCTCTTTCTGCCTGCTCTTGTATGGGAAAAGTGGAGTAATAAATGGTTCTTTCTTTAAAATAATTTTGCTTTGCTTTTTGTAATTCGACAATAAATTTTTCGCCATTTTCGTTTTCGCAATAGATATCATAAATGGCTTTTCTGTCAAATTCTGTTTGTCCAAGTTGTTCAATATTTTTGAAAGAAAGGCTTACGATTTTGTCATTTTCGGGCAAAAGGGCATTCAGAAAGTCAAGCAACAACGGTTTGCTTGCTTCTTCTCCGAATATTTTTTTAAATCCAAAATCTGTAAATGGATTGATGTACTTTGCCTTCATTTTCAATATATTTTTAACAAAAATACAATTTAATCTTCAATTTGCATGTATTGTCATTGGAATTTTATTTTTTTTTAATTCATGGTTGGTGTTTAACAGCAAGAAACTTTACACACTTTTTTAGGTGGGTATCTTTGATGTTGAAAGTTATAGTGGGAGTGGGGCAAAAAAAAACTGTCATTGTGTTTGACAGTTTTTTTGGAGTTATAATGCCGCTTCCATTTTGTTTTTGATGTCTTGAAGACACAAGTTGTTGATGCTGCCTTCGTGGGTGTGTTTGGTGGCTTTTGGCGATTGGTAAGTGCCATTTTCGAGTTGTTCGGCAACGGTTTTATAGGCGTCTCTGAACGGGATTCCGGCTACGACCATTTCGTTGAGGGTGTCCACTGTAAAGAGGTAGTCGTATTTTGAATCGGCAAGGATATGGTTTTTTACTTGTATGTCTTTGATGGCAAAATGTGCCATGTCTAAGCAGGCCTTGAGGGTTTGGATGGCTGGAAACAAGCCTTCTTTTAATAATTGCAAATCGCGGTGGTAGCCGCTGGGCAGGTTGTTTGTAATGAGTGTTATTTCGTAGGGTAGCGCTTGAATTTTGTTGCATTTGCCACGGATAAGTTCAAATACATCGGGGTTTTTTTTGTGTGGCATGATGCTGGAGCCTGTGGTTAGGTGAGGAGGTAGGCTGATGAAATCAAAATTTTGGCTCATATAAAGGCATACGTCCATGGCCAGTTTTGAGAGTGTTGCAGCAATACTACTCATGGCAAAAGCGATTGTTTTTTCGGCTTTGCCACGGCTCATTTGAGCGGCTACGGCATTGAATTTTAGTGTTGCAAAACCCAGTTGTGTAGTGGTAAAAGTGCGGTTTATGGGGAAGGAGCTTCCATATCCGGCGGCAGAACCAAGAGGGTTTTGATCGACAATTTTATGGGCTGCTTGTAGCATTGTCATGTCGTCGATGAGGCTTTCGGCATAGGCTGCAAACCATAATCCGAAGGACGACGGCATGGCAATTTGTAGGTGGGTGTATCCTGGTAGGAGTACATTTTGGTGTTGGTCTGCCCGTTGCATGAGCAGGTCGAAAAGGTTTTTGACTTGTGTTTTGAGGTATTGTATTTCGTCTTTGAGATAGAGGTGTACATCTACTAGTACTTGGTCGTTTCGGGAGCGGGCGGTGTGAATTTTTTTGCCTGCGTCGCCTAGTTTTTTTGTGAGTAGGTATTCTATTTTAGAGTGTACGTCTTCGAAGGAGTCTTCAATTTGGAAGTTGCCATGTTGGATATCGGATATGATTTCGAGGAGTGCAGCTTCGAGGTTTGAGGATTCGGTGGAGGTGAGTAATCCTATTTGTTGTAGCATTTTGGCGTGTGCAATAGAGCCCATGGCATCGTATTTGGCCAGTACTAAATCGAGTTCACGGTCGTTGCCAACGGTAAATTGTTCAATTTGTTTGTCGGTTGGTATTCCTTTTTCCCAGAGTTTCATGTTGATTGAAATTAGATGTTGATTTATATTTTGACTAGCCCCGATAGAAGTGGAAATCCTTTTGTGGGCAGGGTTTGCCCACAAAAGATTGCAACGGATAGCGGGATAAGCTCCTGAAAATTAAAGGGTTAAATAATTGGTTAGGATATTGATATACAAAGGTATGGCTTGTTGAATTTCGGAGAGCAAAATGAATTCGTTTGCGGTGTGAGAACGAAGGGATAAGCCGGGTCCGAGTTTGAGTGATTGGCAGGATAGTACCGATTGGTCTGATAGGGTGGGGGAGCCATAAGTGGATCTGCCGAGGGCAATGCCTGCTTGAACGAGTTTGTGGTTGCAATTGATAGCCGAGGCGTTGAGGTGCATGGAACGTGGGGCTATGTTTGCGGTAACGTGCTGTTTTACAATATCTAATACTTGTTGGTTGGTGTATTTGTCGTTTACACGAATGTCTATTACGAGGTGGCATTCTGCTGGAACCACGTTGTGTTGTTTGCCTGCATTGATTTGTGTAACGGTCATTTTGACGGGGCCTAAAACATCTGAAACTTTGTCGAATTGGAAGTTTTGAAACCATTGGATGGTTTTGATGCTGTTGTATATGGGGTTGTCGTTGTTGGTATGTGCGGCGTGGCTAGCGGTTCCGGGCACCATGACATCGAGCACCAAGAGGCCTTTTTCGGCAATGGCAAGTTGCATTTCTGTTGGCTCGCCCACAATGGCACAGTCGAGTTCGGGTAGGTGTTTAAGTACGCTGTTTAGCCCATTTTTGCCGCTGCTTTCTTCCTCGGCAGAGCATACGATGACCAAGTTGTGCGACAGGTTTTGATGGTTGTAAAAGTAAGTAAAAGTGGCCATTAGCGATACCAAACAGCCACCTGCATCGTTGCTACCAAGGCCAAAAAGTTGGTCGTTTTGTACAATGGCTTTAAAGGGGTCGAGGGTGTAGCCTTGGTTTGGTTTTACGGTGTCGTGGTGCGAATTGAGTAAAAACGTGGGTTTTGAGGGGTTAAAATGTTGGTTGAAAGCCCAAATATTGTTGTTTTCTCTTTGAAAAGGGATGCTATTTGTGGTAAACCAATTTTCGATTAACAAAGCAGTTTGGTCTTCTTGGCTAGAAAACGAAGGGGTTTCAATGAGATTTTTGAGTAGCTCAATGGCTTCGTTTGTAAGGGTTTGTATTGTTTTCATGCTTGATATTTTTATAAAAATTGGTGTGCTATTGATTTTTTGCGTTTAAAAAACAGAATTTTTTTATAGGGCAATGGTGGTGTGTTTGTTATTGGGCTGATGCAACATGTGGTGATGGCCTATTTTGATGGATTTGACACCCTTTGAAAGGCAATGGAAACAGTTGTCGAGTTTTGGAATCATGCCAGAATGGATGGTTTTTTGGTTTTTGAGGCTTTGATACAAACTGGCATTGATGGATTCGATAACCGAATGATCGTCTTCAGCATTGAGCAACACTCCTGGTTTTTCAAAACAGTAAGTTAATGTTACTTCATATATTTCGGACAATGCAATGGCCAGTTCAGCAGCAATTGTATCGGCATTGGTGTTGAGTAATTGTCCTTTTCCGTTGTGTGTAATGGCACAAAAAACGGGCGTAATATTGTTGGTAATCAGTGTGTTGAGTAGCTGGGTGTTTACTTTAACGACATCGCCTACAAAACCAAAATCGATAGTGGGGTGATTTCGTTTTTCGGACAAAATGGTGTTGCCATCGGCACCCGAAAATCCGATGGCATTGGTGTTTTGTGCTTGTAACTGGGCTACTATATTTTTGTTGATTTGTCCTGCATATACTCCCACAACGACATCGAGCATGGCCGCATCTGTAATGCGACGTCCTTCTACCATTTGAGGTACAAGCCCCATAGACTGGGCTAATTTTGTAGCCGATTTGCCACCGCCATGAACGATTATTTTTTGGCCTTTTATGGCAGCAAAATCAGTTAGAAAATGCGCTAACTCAACGGGATTGTCTATAATATTTCCGCCAATTTTTACGATAGTCAGCGGGGTTTTTGGGGTATTTGGGTTCATTGTTTTATATTGATTTATTGAAAAAGATTGAAAGATTGAAAGATTGAAAAATTGAAAGATTGAAAGATTGAAAGATTGAAAGATTGAAAGATTGAAAGATTGAAAGATTGAAAGATTGAAAGATTGAAAGATTGAATGATTGAAAGATTAAAAGATTGAAAGATTGAAAGAATGAAAGATTAAAAGATTAAAAGATTTAAAATTTGAAAGATTTAAAGTATAATTTTAACCTCTAACCTCTAACCTCTAACCTCTAACCTCTAATTTCTAACCTCTA
>NZ_MUGT01000113.1:23461-29106 GCF_002217205.1 Flavobacterium branchiophilum NBRC 15030 = ATCC 35035
TTCTAACCTCTAATTTCTTTCTTCTAATCTAACCTCTAACTTCCTTTAATATTTTTTGTAATACCAATTGGGCGGCAAAGGTGCGGTTGTTGGCTTGTTCGATAACGATGGCATTGTTGCTGTCGAGGACTTCGTCGGCTACAATTACATTTCGGCGAACGGGCAGACAGTGCATGAATTTGGCATTATTGGTAAGTTTCATTTTTTCGGCATTGATGGTCCAGCTGGGATCTGAATTTGTAATTTTACCATAGTCGGTAAAATTGCTCCAGTTTTTTGCATAAATAAAATCGGCATTTTCAAAGGCTTTGTTTTGGTTGTATTCTATGGTTGCATTTTTGGTAATGGATGGGTCTAGTTCGTAGCCTTCGGGGTGTGTAATGACAAAATCAGCCTCTTGAAGCAGCATCATTTCTACAAACGAATTGGGCACGGCTTGTGGCAATGCTTTTGGATGAGGTGCCCATGAGAGGACTACTTTTGGTTTGTGTTTGGTTTTGTGTTCAGCCATTGTAATGGCATCTGCAAGGGATTGAAGCGGGTGTCCAGTAGCACTTTCCATATTGACAATGGGTACGGTGGCATATTTTAAAAACCCCGACATAACAGTTTCGGCTTGGTCTTTTTCTTTGTCCACCAATCCTGCAAATGCTCTAATGGCAATAATATCACAATATTGCGATACGACTTCGGCCGCTTCCTTGATGTGTTCCGAAGCACCTTGGTTCATGATGGCTCCGTCTTCAAACTCGAGTGTCCATCCTTCGTTATTAAAATTCATTACAATAACATTCATACCCAAATTGAGTGCCGCCTTTTGAGTGCTCAATCGGGTTCGTAAACTCGGGTTGAAAAACAACATTCCGAGGGTTTTATTTTTGCCTAATTTTTTATTTTTAAGTGGGTTTTTCTTAATTTTTAGTGCCTCTTTTACCCATTGCTCGAGGTTGTTTATTTGTTGTATAGTTGTGAAATTCATGGGAGTTGTGTTTTATTTTTAAATTATTTTAGGAAAACTGTTTTATATTATTTTTGTAAAATTAATTTCATTATTTAAAGCTTTTATGATAAAATTATCTTCCAATCCGTTAACAATCCATGTTTCGATATGGGCTGCTTTTGCAATGGCTGTGGCATCAATTTTCGATTGCATCCCGCCCGTGCCATGAGTCGATTTGCTGTCGCCTACCTCTTGTTGCAGGAGGCTTAAATCTGTAACAATTTTGATGGTTTCGGGTATGGAGTGGTTTATGGATTTTTTAGTGTAAATTCCATTGGTATTGGTGGCTATGATCAATAAATCGGCTTGCAACAAAACGGCAGTTAGGGCGGCCAACTTGTCGTTGTCGCCAAACTTGATTTCGTCTGTGGCAACGGTGTCATTTTCGTTTATAATTGGAATATAATTATTTTGTACCAAAACATTTATCGTATTGACGATGTTGGTTTTAGATTGTTTTTTTTCAAAATCAGAATAAGAAAGTAAACATTGAGAAATATGTAGTCCTAAATCGCTGAAATTTTCATGATAAATTCGCATCAAATGAGGCTGCCCAATAGAGGCTAAAGCTTGTTTTACAAAAACATCTTTGTCGTTGTTGTCTAGCTTTACAAATTGTTTGGCTGCAGCAATGGCCCCCGAACTTACAATTATAAATTCAAAATCGTTTTGCAAAGCGGCAATTTGAACGCCAATATCCTCGATTTTACCTCTCGATATATGGTTGCTTTCTTTGGTAAGCGTGTTGCTACCAATTTTTAATAAAATTCTTTTTTTAGACATTGTTGTTGTGTTGTTGAAATTTGGTTTACAAAGCGATTTGATTAAAAAAATGCTTTAAACCCTGTATTGATTATTGAAAACTTTTGAGCATCATTAAATGAATATCCATTTCAAATGTCAATAAATTAAAAATGAGTACATTACCTAATTTGACCGTTGCCATAAACATACCATTTATTAGTAACCAAATGTTGTAACCCAATTGGGCCACGTTGGTGTAATTTATCGGTACTGATGGCCAATTCGCCTCCCAATCCAAACTGACCACCATCTGTAAATCGTGTCGAAGCATTATGATAAACAGCTGCACAATCTATTGCGGCCATAAATGTTGTGGCTTCGGCTGTATTTTTTGTAACAATGCTGGCCGAATGTCCACCACAATATTGATTGATTTTTGAAATGGCTTCGTCGAGGTCATCTACCAATCCGATAGCTATTTTATAATCCAAAAACTCTTCATACCAAATGTTTTCCTCTTCAATTGGATACACATTTGCAAGATTTACACAATCAGCATCGCCAAAAATTTGGACATCAAATGATTGTAAAGACAAAACCAATTGCTGCACAAAATCTATTAACTCGGGTATGTTTCTGTTTATCAGTACTTTATCCAAAGCATTGCAAACAGAAATGTTAGAGGTTTTACCATTGATAATGATAGAAAGGGCCTTATCTAAATCGGCAAATTGTGAAATATATATAAAATTATTGCCTCTACCGCTTACAATTACGGGGCAAGTGGCATGTTTTTTTGTAAAGGCTATTAAATTTTCGCCACCTCTAGGAACTATTAAATCAATTTTTTCAGTTGGTTTTTCCAAAAAAGCTTGCGTTGCTGCTCTATTCATGTTCAAATATCGAACCCATTGCTTGTCTATACCATGAGTTTGAAGGGCTTCGTGCCAAAGGGCTACAATTTTCATATTGGATTGTAAGGATTCTTTTCCGCCTTTGAGCAAAATTTTATTACCCGATTTGAAAGCAATACCACCTGCTTCGACCGTTACATCGGGTCTGGATTCATAAATGATCAAAACCGTTCCAAATGCGGCCGTTTTGTTGCTAATTTGCAAACCATTTTCGTGCACAAAATGAAATTGCTCTACTCCCACGGGGTCTTCTTGAACAGCTAATTGTTTCAATGACAAAATCATACCGTCTATTTTAGCATCGTTTACCAATAACCGTTTTTCCATGGCCAAATCACCACCTAAATATTGATCCAAGTCTTGTTGATTGATCCACTTCAATTCCGCTCTATCCCTTTCTAACAAAATCGACATGGTAGCTAAAACAGCATTTCGATCTTCAATAGGTAATATTTTATTCATTTTTTTAATTATTTAATATCAATTAACAACCAACCACCAACCACCAACCATCAACCATCAACCATCAACCACCAACCATCAACCACCAACCATTTAAAATTACATTTCTAAAACTTCTTTCAAGGCAATGATAAAAGTATCTACGGCTTCTTTGGTGATGGTTAAAGGCGGTAGAATTCGTAATAAATTTTTGTTATTGGCATTTCCTGTAAAAATATGTTTTTCTAATATTAATTTTTTACGTAATTCGCTTACATCAAAATCAAATTCGGCACCCAACATCAATCCTTTGCCTTTTATTTTTTTTACTTCAGGAATTTGTTTGAGGGCTTCAACAAAATATGCAGATATGTTATTTACATTGTCCATTAAATCATGTTTTTCTATAACGTCCAATACAGCAATTCCGGCAGCACAGGCCAAATGACTACCCCCAAAAGTGGTACCCAATAGTCCATAACTTGCTTTGAATTTGGGAGAAATTAATATACCTCCAATAGGAAAACCATTGCCCATACCTTTTGCAATTGGAATAATATCGGCCAAAACACCATGATGTTGATGGGCAAAAAACTGTCCACTTCTACCATATCCTGATTGTACTTCGTCAATAATCAAAGCACAATTGTGTTGGTTACATAATTTTTCCAAATCTTTAAAAAAAGCAGTTGTTCCCTCGTCTAAACCTCCAACTCCTTGAATTCCTTCAATTATTACAGCACAAACATCGCCTTTTTCCAATTCGGTACCTAGCAATTCGATGTCATTTAGGGGTAAAATAGTTACTATTTGTTGGGCATTTATTGGAGCTACAATTTTCGGATTGTCTGTTGCTGCTACTGCCGCCGATGTGCGACCGTGAAATGAATTTTTGAAAGCAATAACTCTTTTTTTGCCATTGTGAAATGAGGCTAATTTTAAAGCATTTTCATTGGCTTCGGCACCAGAGCTACATAAGAAAAGACTGTAATTATCGTAACCCGATAGTTGCCCTAACTTGGCTGCCAATGCTACTTGCAATGGATTTTGAATGGCATTGGAATAAAAACCAATTTGATCCAATTGGTTTTTGAGCATGGCTACATAATCGTCTTGACCATGACCAATAGAAATGACACCATGCCCCCCATAAAAATCGAGATAAGCTGTGCCATTTTCGTCATAAATTGTAAAATCCTTCGCTTTTACGGGGGTTATAGGGTATAATGGATAAACATCAAATAAGTTCATTTATTTTTAATTTTGTATTATTTTTTTAATTTTTTTCTTCAGTTTGTAAGGTTTGTTTGCTCGTGATTTTTAAATTATAATGTAAGTAAAGTTCAAATAGCATGCTTTCAAAAAGCAGCTCTTTTAAAACCCGCTTGGTTTTAATTTTAGCCCCATGGTTTCCTCTAATCCAAACATCAAATTCATGTTTTCTATGGCCTGACCAGATGCACCTTTGCTTAAATTATCAATAATAGACGTTAATAGTACATAATCGCCGTGTTTTTTTATACTTATGATACACTTGTTGGTTTGTACTACTTGTTTTAAATTAATGTCTGTTTGTGTAACCGTTACAAAAGGTTCACTTTGATAATAGTCGGAATAAATTTCATATAATTCCGTTATAGTTTTGTCTGATTTTGTATATAAAGTTGCAAATATACCTCGTGCAAAGTCGCCTCTATTGGGTATAAATAACAATTCTTTATTAAAATGTTGTTGAAATTGTTTCAAACTTTGTTTGATTTCGCCCAAATGTTGGTGAGTAAATGCTTTGTAATGCGACATGTTATTGGCCCTCCAACTAAAATGGGTAGTGTCTGACGGGCTTACACCAGCACCCGTGCTTCCTGTTGTAGCATTGATATGTACATCGGCTTGCAACAAATGTTTTTGTGCCAAAGGCAACAATGCCAACTGAATTGCCGTAGCAAAACATCCTGGATTTGCTATATAATGAGCTTCTTTTATCTGTTTTCTATTCAATTCGGGCAACCCATATACAAATTGTTTTTCTTGGAAAATGGCATCAGCAGCCAAACGAAAATCATTTCCCAAATCGATAATTTTAGTATGATTTGCAAAAGTATGAGCTTCCAGAAAAGCCTTTGATTTGCCATGACCTAAACATAAAAAAACGACATTTACATTTGGATTGATTTGATTTGTGAAATTCATTTCAATATCGCCCAATACATCTTGATGGGCCACAGACAAAGACTTGCCGGCATTTGTAGTGCTATAAACAAAATCGATTGTAGCCTGTGGATGAAACATCAAAATACGGATAAGCTCCCCTGCCGTATATCCAGAACCACCTATTATTCCTACATTTATCATAATTATATTTTTATTAAAAAAATTTAAAGATTGAAAAGATTTAAAAATTTAAAGATTGAAAGATTGAAAAATTGAAAGATTGAAAGATTGAAAGATTGAAAGATTGAAAAAATTTAAAGATTGAAAAATTTAAAAATTTAAAAAATTTAAATTATAATTTTAACCTCTAACTTTTAACCATCAACCATCAACCA
>NZ_MUGT01000114.1 GCF_002217205.1 Flavobacterium branchiophilum NBRC 15030 = ATCC 35035
TACCGACAGAAAAAATTATCATTCAAAGAAAAACAAAAACTTAAATTTATTTTTGTAAAAAAAAGCTATTTATTTGAGGTTTAAAATTTGTATCAACCATCTTTGTCAAAGTTTAAAACTTTGACAAAGATATAACTTTCTAAAAAAATTGAATACCATAGCAAGTAGTTTATACAACGGAGGCACGAGCGTAGATGCAAATGGTGTTGCGATAAAAGGCACAGGATTGAACAGCCTTGGCGACAATTTTGGCGACATTGGCACTATTGCCTTTGGCACCCTTAGTGGCGGTGCAGGTGCCGCCCTTACAGGAGGTAACTTTTATCTCATCGATAATTGTTTTCAGCGGTATTCGATGAATCTTCGATTTACCAAGTTACATTAATACAGGCTTAAAATGAGAAAATTAATTTTTATACTTTTATTTTTATTTATCTCTTGCTCAAAAAAAGAAATAAATTACGTTTTAATACAAAATGACAAATCATCTGAAATTAACCTTTTTAAAGGTATTTATAAAGTTCATTTTATGGACAAGCAAGACGGAATTTATAATTTTTCTTTTAGTACATGACAAAAAAATATATTTCCATGAACCCCAACAAAATAAGTTAAAAAAAATTATGAAAAAAGACTGATATTCATTACATTAAAAGATTATTACCACATAATTTTTCTAATGAAGAACACCAGTCTAGGGTACAAAGATACATCATTAATTTTGGTATTACAAGGTCATTTTAAAGGCGAACTGAATCTGGCAAGGGTCAAGCTTATCTGTTTATTTATAACGGCTTTGTGTAAGACAAAGACAATTAATTATGATAGAATAGCTTCTGCTTTTGACACAAAAGCTGATAAAAATAGGGTTCACATAAATTTTAAG
>NZ_MUGT01000115.1 GCF_002217205.1 Flavobacterium branchiophilum NBRC 15030 = ATCC 35035
TTAACTGAAAGTAGTTTGTTTAATTACGTGTTTAATTACACAGACCATTTGGGGAATATCAGGATGAGTTACACGCAAACGCCCACGGGAGCCTTGTCGATTTTGGAAGAAAATCACTACTATCCTTTTGGGCTCAAACACACCAACTACAACTCCGACAAGCGGTTGTATGTGCGTGAGAGTGTTTCCTCCAAAATAAAACCCGTAACGCCTTTGTTTCCTTTGGTTTATAATTATAAGTATAATGGGAAAGAGTGGCAGGATGAGCTGGGGTTGAATGTTACGGCGATGGACTTTAGGCAATATGATAGTGCAATTGGGAGGTTTTACGGGATGGATACTTTGACAGAATTATATCCAGATTTTTCACCTTATCGTTTTGGTTTTAATAATCCTAATTATTGGTCTGACCCTACAGGGTTATTAGAAAATAATTTAGCTTATCCTAGTGGAAACGGAACCACGCCAGGACAAGTACACAAAGACGACGATGGTCATTGGATTTGGAATGGGTCTTTATGGGTTGGTCAAAATGGAACGCCAGATATGCTTGCAGAAGTTGTTGTATCTGCATCAAGCTCTTCAAGTTCTAATAGCAGTAACTATTTAATTTCTCAATGGTGGAATGCAAGAAACCTTGCATTTGACGCAAACGTAAGAATGAAATACTATTTTCCAAAAAATGAATATATTTTTAAAAATAGTTCAAATGCTGCTGAATATGCATTTTCAAGATATCATATTCAACAATCAACAAGAGCACAATTATCCCCACAAGGAAAAGCAATTTCTGAAATATTAAAGTCTAAAAAAGCACAGCTTGAAACTGCTAAGTATTATGCTCTTAATAAAATTAATCCAAGTGGTAATTTAAGAGGAGGTTTATCATCAGCAAAGTTATTAAGAGGTACAGGAACAAGTGTAGTTGTAATAAGTGCTGGTATGTCAATTTATAATGTTGCAACTGCAGAAAATACTACTCAAGCATTATCAACGGAGATAGGTGGTTGGACTGGGGCTTATGCAGGTGCAAAAGCAGGAGCAGCTTTCGGTACTCTATTTAGCCCTTGGGGTACAGTAATAGGAGGTGTTGTAGGAGGTGCTGTAGGTTATTGGGGAGGTACAGAAGCTGGCTCAGCAATTTATAATTCTACTCAAGATTAATTTTATTATGGAAAAAACAACATATAATTATCTGATTTTTCATATTGAAAAATTAATAAATGTAAAAAGCATAATTGAAATAAGGCACATAAGGGTATTAAGAAAAAGCAAAGTAAATAAAGAAATATCAATATTTAATTTATTGTTTTTAAGTAATGATTTTGTAGGTTTCAAGAAAAGTGGAATTAGAGAAAATACATTAAATTACTTTATCATAAGAACAGCAAATGAATTTTATGTTTGTGGATTAGAAAATATATTTGAAGATAATGGTTTAATAACTGAAAAAGTTGTAAAATTTCAAAAAGTTAATAAGTTTACTTCAGCTATATTGTCTTCAAAGTACGATAGAATAGTTTATCCTTAAAATGATATTTTTAAGCATCAACCCACTCAATCAAGTGGGTTTTGTTTTATAGTGGAGCTGCATTTTTAGCAAAAAAGTCTTTAAACTTCTTCTTGGTAAGCATTGTATCTACTATTTTAAAAAGAGTTGTTTTGTCGTTTTCGTCGAGTTGATTGATAAGATGTAATTTTTCAAAATCGGGTTTATCCATTATCGTAACATCTTGAATTTGAGACGTAATGGCGATTTGGATTCTGATTCGTCGTTTATGTATGCTCAAGAAATGGATCTTTTGGGATATACTTACAAACCTGATTCAAATTTGCT
>NZ_MUGT01000116.1 GCF_002217205.1 Flavobacterium branchiophilum NBRC 15030 = ATCC 35035
AATTTACCTACAAAAATTTTATTTGGTAATTCCAATTACATTACGTATCTTTACACCGCAAGTGGGCAAAAAGTGAACAAAGTGGTAAACGAGGCTGGAGTAATTACAACAACCGATTACATTAACGGGTTTCAGTACAAAACCTTGCCTTCTGGCGATGGTGGGTTGGTGTTTTTTCCGCATGCTGAAGGCTATGTAAATGTAAACGAATCTTACAAATTAACTGAAAGTAGTTTGTTTAATTACGTGTTTAATTACACAGACCATTTGGGGAATATCAGGATGAGTTACACGCAAACGCCCACGGGAGCCTTGTCGATTTTGGAAGAAAATCACTACTACCCTTTTGGGCTCAAACACACCAACTACAACTCCGACAAGCGGTTGTATGTGCGTGAAAGTGTTGCCTCCAAAATAAAACCCGTAACGCCTTTGTTTCCTTTGGTTTATAATTATAAGTATAATGGGAAGGAGTGGCAGGATGAGTTGGGGTTGAATATGTATGATTATGGGGCTAGGAATTATGACCCTGCTATAGGGCGTTGGATGAATATTGACCCGTTGGCGGAGAAGTATAGACGATGGACTCCATACAATTATTGTGTTGATAATCCAATGAGGTTTATTGATCCTGATGGAATGCAAGTTGTTGACCCTACTTATACAATAACTTATGCTATTCAAAATAAAGATAAAAGAATAGTAAATCATGAAACATATACAAAGACAAATCACAAGAATGGTAGCTTTACTATAGCAAAAACAACATTATCAACTCAAATTAATTCTGAAGGAACTATAGGTAAAACCACTTTAACAAATTCGAATATTACTTATACACCTGAAGATAAAAATTATACAGATGCAATGGGAAATCAGGTGAAATACACTGATTACAGCGAAAAAGTAAATTCATCTTCATCTAGAGAGGCAACTAAAGAAGAAAAATCAAATGCTGATGGTGGTTTTTTTGAATCTAAAGTTAAAGTTATTGCTGAAAAAGTAAATAATAGTAGCGATTTTATTAAAGATGAGTCAAGAGATCAAAAAAGCGGACAAAGTGAATATAAAACTGGCGATATAAATCAGACATTTACTGAAGTGGGTATTCCAATTTCTAAAGTTTTTCCTGAATTACAAATTGATATAACGGTTGGGCAGGCTCAGAAACTAGTAACTTTAGCTCTAGATTTTCTAACAGGTAAACATTCTGGAGAAGGATCTCCTCTAGTACTTACACCTCTACAAATACGTGAATAAAAAAAACACTAATTATGAAAAATAAAATTATTGCATTTATTTCGTTTATAGCAATTTTTTCAACTTTAATCTATCGAGTTAATACTACTAGAACTACAATTAATGGAGAAAGTTTTTATTTCGGATTTTATAAGTTTGAAATAATAAAATCAAAAGACACAAATAATAATAAAATAAAAGAAATTAACATTATTGATTACACTTATTCAACTTATTACAACCAATATCATATTGATTTTAGGGTTCCTTTAAATGATGTTCTTTCTTCTGATTTCATAAATTTTGGTGAAAAAAATAATACGAATTATTTAATTAAAAATTTTTTAATTAGAAACAAATATAATACTCTGTATTTTGAACCAAAAAATAATAGTTTAAAAATGAGAATAGAAAAGATTTCAAATCATAAATATAAATTTTATTTCGATGGTTTACTTTACTCCATAAATAACAAAGATTCAATAAAATTAAATAGTTTTATGTTTTTTAATGTTGAGGATTATTAAATAAACCAGCTCTCCAAAATTTGAAAATGCTCTGTAAAGCCTCCAGACTTTGAAGAATACTAAAATAATAATCATTTTTTTATAACACCCTGTAAACCAAAAGTTTATAGGGTTTTTAAAAATTAAAGTAAAAAAACTAAATTTAAAAGTTTTAAATTGCTCTGTTTTCAACTGAAATTAGAGTTTGCGTTAGGGATTGAAGCTGCATCTCCCGATGGATAAAAACAAGGGCTTTGCTCGTAGCTTTTTACCAATCGGGAATATAGCGCAAAGCCCGACCTGAAAAGGAACGCCAAAAAAAAAGATAAAAAAAATGTAATTTATTTAGAAAAAGACTTGTGTACTAATTTAAAGTTTATTACATTTACAATTCTAATTTCAAGATGAATAGCATGACAACCTTAACTGTAAAGCCAAAAAACAAAAAAGAACTTGCCGCAATAAAGAAAATATTAGTTGGCTTTAATGTTGATTTTGATACTAATGACGACATTGAAAAGCCTTATAATCAAGATTTTGTGGATAAGATTCTGCAATCTAAAGAAGAATTTAAACAAGGTAAATTTAAGACAATTGAAAGTGCTGATTTATGGAAATAAATTATTCAGATCGTGCTCTTATTGATGTTGAATATTGGAAAAAATCAGGAAATAAACAGGTTCAAAAGAAAATTAATTTGTTACTTGAAGCAATAAAAATAGCGCCTTATCATGGAATTGGAAAACCTGAAGCTTTAAAATATAATTTGGCAGGCTTTTGGTCTAGAAGAATTACACACGAAGATCGGCTTGTTTATTCAATCACTGAAGAAAATAGTATTCAAATTCATTCATTGAGAGGTCATTATATTTAAGACTAATTTATAAAATTGGTTTTTACCGCTTTGTTTAACGGCAATATTTCGGAAACTTTTTGGCGGACTTCATCGGACAATGTATTGAGAAAATATAACTATTCTCATGATCATTTGAATAGGTTGCTGGAAGGAAAATACGAAAAACCGCAAAGTACAAACCCTTTTCCTGGTTCGTATGATGAACGATTGGAATATGACAAAAATGGTAACATCTTGAATTTGAGACGTAATGGCGATTTGGATTCTGATTCGTCGTTTATGTATGCTCAAGAAATGGACTTTTTGGGTTATGCTTACAAACCTGATTCAAATTTGCTGTTGTCGGTTACAGATGACACGGCAAATCCAAAGGGTTTTAACGATGGCAACACCCAAAACGATGATTTTGAGTATGACAACAACGGCAATATGACCGTGGACAAAAACAAAGACATCAAAAATACCACTTACAATCACCTGAATTTACCTACAAAAATTTTATTTGGTAATTCCAATTACATTACGTATCTTTACACCGCAAGTGGGCAAAAAGTGAACAAAGTGGTAAACGAGGC
>NZ_MUGT01000117.1 GCF_002217205.1 Flavobacterium branchiophilum NBRC 15030 = ATCC 35035
AAAAAAAATCGTTGCATAGCTGGGCTACGGAACTATTTTTTTTGAATAATTTTAGCAAAAAAGAACCAATAGATTGGACTATTTTATATGTATATTTGGTATTACTTTACCTTTCTGGGCTTTGCATGAAATAGAACTGGTAACGACGCAGTGCCGAAAAGTAAAGAATGAATCAAGCTTGTTAAAAATAATTAAATACTAACTTATACCAAATATACATATAAAATAATACCAGTTGTAGATAGTCATAATCCATTTTTAGCAAAATACATAGTAGTTTATCATCGTTTTTTGAACTTCGTATTGTAACATTTTCATTTTTTTGAAGACAAACAACTGAAATTATAAAATAACCCTTAAATTTGTATTTATTTCACAAAATTTAAAAAAAAGACAACCTAATTTAAACATTTTAAGATGAAAAACAAAACAATCAAAATCTTGTTGGCATCAGCCCTTGTATTTGGTTTTTCGAGTAGCAGTTTATTAGCTCAGAGTACTGAAAATAAAGTAACTACAACAAATAAATACAATTATAACGATGCATTTGCGCCGTATTTTTATTCTAAAAACGGAACCGATACCCGCTCGGCAAGCGGACAACCAGGTCCAAAATATTGGCAAAACCGTGCCGATTATCAGCTTACAGCTGTATTGAATGACCAAACCAAGGAAATTACAGGAACCGAAGTTTTGACTTACACCAACAACAGCCCCGACAAGATTTCGTTTTTGTGGCTCAATGTCGATCAGAATTTATTTAAATCTGATTCACGAGGCGAGGCGGTAATTCCAACAACAGGTAGTAGAAATGGCGACAAAGGACAAAATTTTGAAGGCGGCCATCGGATTAAATCCTTAAAAATTGCCTATTCTCAAAACGGGAAAACAGTAGAAAAAGAGGCTACATTTGAAATTACCGATACCCGAATGAAAGTAAATTTACCTCAAGAATTGGCTGCAAACGGAGGAACTATCAAATTGAAAATGGAATTTTCGTTTATTTCTCCAATTTACGGGTCGGACAGAATGGGGGTTTTAGACACCAAAAACGGAAAGGTTTTTACCATTGCCCAATGGTATCCTAGGATGTGTGTATATGACGATGTAAAAGGCTGGAACTCCCTACCCTATTTAGGTCAAGGAGAATTTTATTTAGAATATGGCGATTTTGATGTAATGATAACAGCACCCGCCAATCATATTGTAGTAGGATCTGGAGAATTGATAAACGCAAATGAAGTATATACAGCAGAACAACAAAAAAGATGGGCAAAAGCAGCTCAAAGTGATGAAACCGTGATGATTAGAACAGCCGATGAGGTTACCAATACAAACTCTCGTCCAGCTGGAAAAACCAATTTGACTTGGCATTTTAAAATTAAAAATTCAAGAGATTTTTCTTGGGCTTCGTCTGCGGCATTTATTATTGATGCAGCAAAAATCAATTTGCCAAGTGGCAAAAAATCATTGGCCATATCGGCATACCCAATAGAAAGTAATGGCAAAGATGCCTGGAGTCGCTCTACGGAATACACCAAAACTTCTATAGAAAATTATTCTAAACGTTGGTTCGAATACCCTTATCCAGCTGCAACAAATGTTGCAGGTAATGAAGGTGGTATGGAATATCCTGGCATTGTTTTTTGTGGTTGGGAATCAAAAGGAGAAAGCCTTTGGGGAGTTACCGATCATGAGTTTGGACATATATGGTTTCCTATGATTGTGGGATCAAATGAAAGACTATTTGCATGGATGGACGAAGGATTTAATACTTTTATCAACTCTATTTCGTCTGTAGATTTTAATAAAGGCGAATATAAAGCCGCAAAAGAAGATGTACAACAAATGGCAAGTGTATATACAAACGATCAAATTGAACCCATTTTTAGTGCACCAGACAATTTGAAAGAAGCCAATTTAGGCATTTTGGCCTATATGAAACCTGCTAGAGGCCTTACGATGTTGAGAGAAGAAGTTTTGGGCGAAAACCGTTTTGATACTGCTTTCAAAACCTATATAGCAAGATGGGCTTTCAAACATCCAACACCAGACGACTTTTTTAGAACCATCGAAAACGTTTCGGGCGAAGATTTGAACTGGTTTTGGAGAGGTTGGATTATCAACAAATGGAAACTAGACCAAGGGATAAACAAAGTAAGCTACGTGAAAAACGATCCTAAAAAAGGAGCCATCATTCATATTGAGAATTTTGAAAAAATGCCAATGCCAGTTACCCTCGATATTAAAACAAAAGATGGTAAAACAAGCCGTGTAAAACTACCAGTTGAAATTTGGCAACGCAATACCTCATGGGCTTTTAAGCACCCATCTAACGAGGAAATTGAGTCGATAACCATTGATCCAGACCACAACTTACCCGATGTAAATCCTAATAACAACGTGTGGACAGCTGCTACAGCAACCGTAGAAAAAGTTGTAGTTTTGGATCCCTATTTTGGAACATTTTCTAACAAACAAATTCCAATCAAATTTACATTTGTAGAAGAAAATGACCAACTTGTAGCTAAAGTAACAGGGCAACCCGACTTGGTACTTGAAGCTACAACTCCAGATCATTTTAAAGCAGCAGAGGCACCAGGAATTGAATTTAATTTTAATGCCACCAAAACGGAAGTAACCTTTGTATATAACGGAAAATCATTTGTGTTTACAAAAGAATAAACCACACTATTACAAACTACAAAAAGGGACAATCGCCACGTGTGATTGTCCCTTTTTTATTCTAAAAAAAAATACTATATTGTTTTTAATATTTAACCCAAATTACACATTAGACTTCGTAATTTGGGATTAAATAAATAATACGATAATTCTTGTGTTTTTTTCAAAATGTTATAAATATAAAAAACCTAAAATGAAAAATACATTTTAGGTTTTTATATGTTTTTAAAAAAAGAGAACTCGTTTTATGGCAATAGTTCAAATGTACTTTTCAAACGCAAATCAGCTGCAGATGCTCCTATCATGATTTCAAAAGTGCCTGGCTCTGCAACATATTGTAAATCAGCATTATAAAAAGATAATTTTTCTTTATCTATTACAAAAGAGATTGTTTTAGAAGCTCCAGCTTCCAAGGTGATTTTTTGAAAATCTTTAAGTTCCAAAACAGGCCTTATCACAGACCCAAATTGATCTTTGATATACAATTGCACGATTTCGGTTCCAGCATATTTTCCTGTATTTTTGATGGTAGCCTGAACCATGATGCGGTCATTTGTTGTAATTTTTTGGGTAGATAATTTCAAATCGCTATATTCAAACGTAGTATAACTCAAGCCATAACCAAATGGAAACTTTGGCGAATTTTGTAAATCTATGTAAGCTGATTTATATATCTTATCGTCATCCGATTTAGCAGGTCTTCCGGTACTGAAATGGTTGTAATAAATCGGCACTTGCCCTTCCGATCTAGGAAAAGTCATGGGTAATTTTGCAGAAGGATTATAATCGCCAAAAAGGACATCGGCAATGGCATTTCCAGCTTCGGAGCCAAGCCACCAAGTATATAAAATGGTTGGCATATTGTCTGCAGTCCAATTAAAAATTAATGGTCTGCCCGCATTGATCAACACCACTATGGGTTTACCCGTTTTTTGCAATTCCATAATCAAATCTTCCTGTACACCAGGCAGTTGCAAACTGCTTCTGCTTTTGGCTTCGCCACTCATATTGTGTTTTTCGCCCACACTCACCACTACTACATCGGCTTGATGAGCAACGGCAATGGCCTCTTCAAACCCAGATTTGTTAGTGGATAAAACATCACAACCTTTTGCATACAAAAGTTTGGTGTTTTTACCAACTTTTCGTTGCAATCCTTCCCATTGCGACACAATATAGGTAGAATCTATATCTTTCAAATCAACGGCCCAAAAACCATGATTATCCCTTTTGGATTGTACCATTGGGCCAATAAAAGCAATGGTTTTTAAATCTTTGGACAAAGGCAAAACTTGTTTATCATTTTTCAATAAAACAATACTTTTAGCAGCCACTTCTCTAGCTATTTTTGTATGTTCTGGATTATTGAGTGCTTTATTTTGTCGTTCTGGATTACAATATTTAAAAGGATCTTCAAACAAACCAAGTTCCATTTTTTTTCGCAATATACGTCTAACAGCATCATCAATAAGCGCTATTGGCACTTTGTTTTCTTTGACTAAAGTGGCCAAATGGCCAATGTAGGCACTACTTTCCATATCCATATCGCTACCCGCTAACAGGGCTTTTTCAGCTGCTTGTTTATAATCTTTGGCATATCCATGAGCCACCATTTCGCCAATAGACCCCCAATCTGAAACTACAAAACCTTGAAACTGCCATTTTCCTTTCAAAATATCTCTTTGAATATGCTTGTTTGCAGTAGCTGGAATTCCATTTATATCATTAAAAGCATTCATAAATGTAGCGGCTCCAGCATCTAAAGCAGCTTTAAAGGGAGGTAAATAGGTTTCCCACAACATGCGTTCGCTTAAATCTACAGAATTATAATCACGTCCGCCAACGGCAGCCCCATAAGCTGCAAAATGTTTGACACAGGCCATAACCGAATGAACATCGCCCAAATTGGCTTGAAATCCTTTGACTCTTGCAAACGCAATTTTGGAACCTAAATAAGTATCTTCGCCAGCACCTTCCATAACACGCCCCCATCGAGGGTCTCGAGAAATATCTACCATAGGAGCAAACGTCCAATGAATACCACTTGATGAGGCTTCTGTGGCTGCTATCCTAGCCGACTTTTCGATGGCTTCTACATCCCAACTTGCCGCTTCGGCCAACGGAATTGGAAATGTAGTTTTATAACCATGAATGACATCTAACCCAAAAAGTAATGGGATTTTCAATCGAGATTGCATGGCCAGTTCTTGATATTGTCGGGTATATTGTGCCCCTAATATATTAAGCATCGAACCTATTTTTCCAGCCTTGATTTCCTCCTTTTTATTAGGATTTATTGTTAAAGGGCCTGTTAGCGTATTATCGCCCGTATATTGATTCAATTGACCAATTTTTTCCTCGAGAGTCATTTTGTTCATCAGATCTGCTACACGTTGATCAATACTTTTTTGTTGCGAAAAAGTTGCCATTGTAGCAAAAAATAACGAAAGAACAGCCGTTTTCTTCATTTTATTTATTGTTTTTTAGTTTATTTTATTGCAATTTCTATTATTAATACTAATTTAAAACTTTGAATTTTAATATTTTAATATTCAAACCTTATTTTTTTAAAAAACTACCGTTTGAATACTATGGGGCAAAATATCGAGAGCCACAGCACTTGCACCAATACACAAATAATACTTTACATTTTGATTGGTTTCATTCATTATAATGGTAGTCAATTTGCCGTTTGGATTCAAAAATGAGGTTGTAAGCAGTTGGCTTCTGCTAGCTACACTGCTTACTCTATAAGCATTTTTATCAATAAATTTTGAAAAATGTCCCATAAAATAATAACTTGGTGTATAAATTAAATTGCCAGACTGACTATCGGCATGGATTGGAGCAAAACAAAAATTTTGAACATGATTTGGTCCACCATTTTCGTCTAATAAAATATTCCAATCTGTCCAGCCCACCGTTCCATTGTTAAAATCATGAATCATAGACCTGCCATACCGTTCACCATTTGACCACAATTGGTACTTTGATGGGTCAAAACGCTCCACACAACCTTCTGTAAACATTAAATTTTTGTTTGGATACAAGTCGTTTACATGCTTAATGTTTTCGAACATTGGGTTGCCCCCACTCCAATTTTCGTACCAATGAAAACCAACACCCCACGCATATTGGCTGGCTTTACTATCGCTTAAAATTACATGAGCTCTTTGTGAAATCAAATCTCGATTATGATCCCAAACAATGATTTTCTTTTGTCCTAAACCTGCTTTTTTTAGCGTTGGCCCCAAATAATTTTTCAAAAAATCACGTTCCTCTTCGGCGGTATATATACATGATTCCCATCGTTGTTTGGCCATTGGCTCATTCTGAATAGTTAAACCCCATACATTTAAACCTTCATTTTGAAGGGCATTGATGTATTTTACATAATAATTTGCCCACGATTGATAATATTCTGGCAATAATTTACCTCCCTCTAACATGCTTTGATTGTCTTTCATAAATGCTGGTGGCGACCACGGACTTACATAAAAAGTATAGGAATTGCCAATGGTTTGTAAGGCTCTTTTAAGCAAAGGCAACCTGAATTTTTGGTCGTGTGCTAGGCTAAAAGTTTTTAAATCTTTGTCGCCTTCTTGAACATAAGTATAGGAATGAGAGCTAAAATCGCAACTGTGCATGTTGGTTCTTACAACTGTATAACCAATACCTTTTGTTTTAGAGAAATATGCCTCTAGCAATTCTTGTTGTTTATCTGGATTCAAACGAGCAAAAACCTCAGCACTGGCATCGGTTATGGCACCACCAATTCCTAAAAACTTTTGAAATTTTTTTTCAGGATTAACAAAAATACAAATTTGAGTTTCCAAAGGTTGCTTCATTGTTTCAAAATGGTAAATTTTGTCATCTTTTGACAATCGTAATAGACTGTTGTCTGCAGATGTATATACCTCAACAGTTCTATTATTTACAGAAAAAGTAGAGGGATTGGTATTTTTTTTATTTTGAGAAAAAACAAAAAAAGTTGTTAATAAATGTACAAAAATAGTTATTTTTTTCATTATAAATAATTTTATTAAAAAATATATGAAGCAACACTACCCCCTTGCAAAGTAGCGGTTGCCCATTTTCCGTTAAATTTAATATTAAAAACCTCCGTATTATTGCTATCATTTACAACGACTAGAACGATTTTTCCCGACGGTGTTTTGAAAGCAACATTATACAAATTTCCAGATATATTAGAAGCAATTCTAACACTATTTGCAGGAACAAATTTTGAAGCATGAGCCACAATGTAATAAGCTACATTTTTAGTATAACTTTCGGCACTATTTATGGTAATGGCACCTTTACATTCTGTACAACCACCAGGTGTATGTGGCTGAAATAAAGCATCATTGGCCAAATTCCATTCTAATGCAGTCTTACTCCAATTACGCATGGAACCAATAACAACATTTTTGAGGTGCCATTTTAAATCACCACTAAATGACCCCGACGACCCCGTCCATTGTTCTGTAAAATAAATATTTTTATTAGGAAATGAATTATGAATATTTGTTAAAACACTAATATCTCCTGCATATAAATGAAAAGCCGACCCTTCTACAAATGGGTTTGCAGCAGCATCATTTAATATAGACAAAGGGTATTCGGGTTTGTCGCAATTGTGGTCATACACAATAATTTTTGTTGTAATACCTGCAGCAACAAAGGCTGGGCCTAAATGATTTTTTATAAAATCTGCTTGCTGACTAGCCGTCATGAGCATACTTGGATTGTTACCAGGGTGCAAAGGTTCATTTTGAGGTGTAACTGCCTGAATAGCAATTCCTTGTTGTTGCATTTGTTTGATATATTTGACAAAATATTGTGCATATACAGCATAATATTGTGGTTGAAGGCTCCCTCCTACCGTTTGACCATTGTCTTTCATCCAAACTGGTGGAGACCAAGGTGTTGCAATAATTTTAATATTGGGATTGATGGCCAATATAGATTGTAACATTTGAATCAACTCATTGTCTGGTGATAAGCTGAATTGAGAAAGGTTGTTATCGGTTTGACCTTGAGGCAAATCGTTATAAGAAAATACACTACTATTCAAATCAGAAGCCCCAATACTTATTCGTAGGTAATTGATACCAATGGAAGTATTTGAATTTCCAAACAGATTTTGTAACAATTCTTGTTTTTTGGCACTTGTCAATTGGTTGATTACAGAAACGCTGCCGCCTGTTAGTGTATATCCAAAACCGTCTATCGATTGAAAAGTTTGGGTATCATTGATTTCGATATTTGCAAAATTATTAAAAGTATTGCCAAAATTTAATACTGTATTTTGTTTTTCTAAAAGTACAGAGGCATCCGATTTGGTTATCCAAAATTCAATATCGCTTGATGTTGGTATAGGAGATGGAGTTGTCTCAGGCTGCATGACATCTGAAGAAGTGGAGCAACTGGCTAGTAACAACCCACAAAATAGAGTAAGAATTTTTATTTTCATTTTTTTAAAATTAATTCAACAAAAACAGGTAAATGATCAGAAGGATATTTAAGGTTTATGGCATCGCTTAAAATGGCATATTTTTGAACAAAAAAGGGATTCTCTTTAGATAAAAATATATAATCAATCAATAAGGTTACAGGTTCGTTATGTTTAAAATTATTAAAAGTGCCACTGGGTCCATAAGGTTTGTTTATACTTATATCTCTAGCATCGTTTAGCAAAGACTTTACATGCTGTATTCTTGGTGAACTGGGATCCAAATTGAAATCTCCCATCAAAAAAACAGGTAACTTAGCAACATTTAAAACTTGTATTTGGTTTAAAATGAGGGCTAAACCTTTTGTTCGGGCTTCTTCGCCAAGATGGTCCAAATGGGTGTTGAAAACCCAAAATGTTTTATTAGTAAGAATATCATTTAATAGAACATACGTACAAACCCTATTGCAAGCTGCATCCCAGCCTTTTGATACTGTATCAGGTGTTTCTGAAAGCCAAAAAGTATGCTGTTTGAGTAATTTAAACCTTTTTTTATGATAAAAAATATGAGAAGATTCGCCTTGCCCATTGCCATCTCTGCCTGTACCAGCAGCAGCATATTGCTCGAGTGAACTTCTAATATCTTGTACTTGATTTGGTTTTGCCTCTTGAACACCAAAAATATCTGGTTCATAAAACTGTAATTGAGAACAAAAAAATGATTTCCTGTTTTCCCAACTATTTTCGCCATCTGATGCTATATCTAACCTAATATTGTAGGTCATCATTTTCAATGATTGTGCGTTGCTTTTTTGAAAAAACAAAACAGAAAATAGCAATAAAATGGTGATTTTGTCCTTCATTAAGTATTAATTGTTATTGGTTATTGGTTGATGGTTGATGGTTGATGGTTGATGGTTGATGGTTGATGGTTGATGGTTGATGGTTGATGGTTGATGGTTGATGGTTGATGGTTGATGGTTGATGGTTGATGGTTAATGGTTGATGGTTGATGGTTGATGGTTGATGGTTAATGGTTTATTGTAATGTTAATCTTATAAATATTTTAATCTTTCAATCTTTCAATTTTTCAATCTTTCAATCTTTCAATCTTTTCAATCTTTCAATCTTTTAATCTTTTAATTAAATTTTAAATTCTACAAATGCTTCTGCTAAAAAATAACAGAAGCCATTTATAGAAATAACAAATACAAACAACTATTGATAAACTCTAATATAATCTATTTCAAAAGTAGTTCCAACAAAATTTGGATCTACAGTACCACCCCAGCCGCCCATAGCGGTATTCAAAATAAAAAAGAAATTGTTATTAAAAGGCAAAGTACTGTTATTGGCAAGGGCATAAAACTGTACATTATCTACCAAAAACTTGATTTCTGTGGCATTCCAAACTAACGAATAAATATGAAATTCTGTCGTTGCATTTGAAATAGTGGTAATGCCTGTATTAGCATTGCCACCATAATTATTGGGGCTATGCAAAGAACCATGAATTTTATTTGGCTCGCTACCTAAATGTTCCATTATATCAATTTCGCCACAAGAAGGCCAATTGACAGTTGTTATATTATCGCCAAGCATCCATAGTGCAGGCCAAGTTCCCGCCCCCGAAGGTAATTTGGCTTTGATATCTACCCTGCCATATTTGAAAGAAAATTTACCTTTTGAAAGGAGTCTTGCAGAGGTATAGGCACTGCCACCAAAGGCTTCTTTTTTTGTTATAATTTTTAGTGTTCCGTTTGAAACGACAGAATTATCTAATCTATTAGTATAATATTGTATTTCATTATTACCCCAACCACTATTTCCAATATCATAACCCCATTTGGAACCATCGGGAGCTCCATCGACGTTAAATTCATCTTGCCATAAGATTCCAGCATTTTTAAGTACAGTAAGGGTTTTGTTTCCAGAAATAAATTGAGTACCATTGTATGCCGATACATAAACTGTATATGTACTTGTTCCCATATTTGTAAACGTATAGCTAAAAATACCCGTAGTGGAGTTGATGGTTTCGTTGCCAATCAAAATTTTATAAGACGTTGCATTGGTTGCAGTAAGCGTAAAATTGACAACTCCTGTACCATCTCCATTTGGAAAAGCAGTACTACTGCCCACAATATCGGTATTGATAACCAAATTTGTTGGTGCTGGTGTTGAATTGTTGTTTTCGCCTCCTGAACTTCCAGAACTGCATCCAAAACAAAACAAAATGCTCATGATAAATAACATTATGGTATATTTGATTTTCATTTTTATTAGTTTTTTATATTAATTGACTATAATTCTTTATTGTGTTGTAATGATATAAAAAAGCTGTTCTAAAACAACTGATTAGAACAGCTTTATGTTGAAGTAAAAAATTAAATTGATTTTAATTTGATGTACCAAGCATTACCAGTTTCGGTTCCTTGTACTCTTAGATACATGGCTGTAGCCGAAATGGAAATAATTTGGTATTCTTTTTTCAAAGAACCATATCCAATATAAGTAGTATTGCCTGCTAATTGAATACTGGTTTGTAAATTCATAGTTGAAAAAGATACACCAGAACTTGGTGGAATAAAACTAAAGTTTGTAGTACCGCCGCTGTAGCTATAACAGCCTTCGTCGCCAGAGGCTGGAATACCTGGAATAGAAGCCAACGAACCCGTTTTTGTAAAGGCACCATCTGGATTGGTAACTTGCAAGGTATAATTTGTTGAAGAAACTTTGGTGAATTTGAAAGTTGTGGTATAAAAACAATTACAACAATTTACTTTTTCATTGATGGCTGCAGACCACCATTCTGGAGTAACAGAACTTGTATTCCAAGGACCAACGCCAAAATGTCCAGGAATGGATTTATCTACAACCCAAGTTTTGCTTGAATCGTTGGTTAAAAAAGTAACAACTGAAGTTTCTGGGTTAAAAGAACTAAAAACAGTTACTTCTTTGGTTGCCGAGGTTGATGTACCACCTGCGCCATAAGCTACTACTGTAATGCGATAAGTATGTGTGCCTAGTGAAGTAAAAGTTTTGGACACTTTACCATTTGGCAATGCTACAAACTCTTCTGTATCAGTAAAGTTTGTTACATCTTTATAAGCAATTTTATAAGCCAAAACATTGTTGGCCGTAGCTACTATATTTACAACTCCAGTGCCATCGCCGTTTGGATTTGCAGTTGTTTTGCCTACAACATCGGCAGTAATTGACAAGTTACTTGGATTGGTCAAATCGCCAAGTGTATAATCTTCGGAGGCACAACTCGTTAAAAAAAGTGCCAATCCCGAAAATAATCCTATAATTTTGATTAAATTCTTGTTCATAATTTGTATCATTTTAATTTGTTATTCGAATGTTGTCCACATAAAAAACTTCGCCTGTACCAGCATTGCCATCATCAAAACGTAGCACCAACTGACCAAAACGAGCTGTTGCTGGAATAGCAGTAATGGTACTAAAATCAAATACCAATTCTTCCCAAGCTCCCGATGTGGTAAAAGCTGTTTTTAAAACGGCAACACCATTAGCAGTTGCTCCAGTTCCTGATACTGCTGCTTCTAGCTCTACATTTACTTTTTTTCCGATATTAGCCGCAACAGGATTATAAACTAACATTTTTACTTTTTTACCATGAGCAAAATTAATTGGAATATTTAACGGACTATAAGTGCCACTCCATGATGCTGCACCTGTAGTTTTTTCGTATTTACCAACAGTGGCACTTGTGTTTAAACCCGTGGCACTAGGATTGGCAACTTTTGAAAAGTTTACATTTCCAAATGTTCCAAAGAAATAATCCATAGTAGGACTTTCAAAATCTAAAGGAAAACCAAACAATGTTTTAGTATAAACTGTAGTGGCAGCACCACCGCTAAGCGCAACAACTTTCAATTGATAAGGGCCTCCAGCTGGATAAATATGGGCTGGCAAAGTACCCGTAGCCAATAAGCTGCTATTAACGGTGGTAGTCATCAAAGTACCAGTTTCATTTGCTACATCGCCATAATAAACTTTAAAACCAGAAGTGTAATTGGCAGTAGCTGTAAGGGCCATATCGCTATTTACAGTTACATTCAAATTTTCTGGAGCTCTATAAGTAACTACCAAAGGATAGGTAGTAGTAGTGGCATTTCCCGAAATACTGTATGTTGTAATCGACACGGTATAATTGCCTTCTGGATAGGTATGAATGGCACTTGTTCCAGCGGCTACTGTGGCTGTTGCAGCTGCACCAGTGCCGTGTCCAAAGGCAATCAAAAAACTACTCCCCCCATTGGCAAGGGGTGTAATACGAACTTTTCCTGAATTATCAGTACTTATATCAAAAATTTTTGCATAATCGCTTGATGTGGCACTATTCAAAAAAGATACATCTTTATCAACTCCTTCTGGAGTTTCGCAACTTACAAGTATAGCTGCAAAAAAAGCTATACTGTAAAATAATTTTAATTTTTTCATAAATATAAATATTTTTTGATTATTGATCCTGTTTTATAACTCAAATAAATTCTTAATTATAACCAGGATTTTGAACCAATTTTGTATTTTCTAATTCTTTATAAGGAATAGGAAAAATTTCATGTTTTCCAGCTACAAATCCTCTACTTGCCAGTTTAGTAGCGGCATCTCCCCAACGTACCAAATCAAAAAACCGGTGTCCTTCTCCAGCCAATTCCAATCGTCTTTCATTTTTGATTGCAGTCAATGAAACTGGCACAGATGCTAATCCTACTCTAGCTCTAACGGCGTCTAAAAGGGCTTGGGCTCTTGCTCCTGTTCCTCCAAGTGCTTCTGCTTCAAGTAAATAAGTATCTGCCAATCGTATTACATAAGTATCTTGTTTGTAATTTAAAACGGCATCACCTTGTCCAGTAGTAACATCTGATTGTCTTGGTACAAATTTATTTAAAAAATAACCTGTATCCTGATAACCAGCAATATAGTCTGCTGTTCCTGCTAGTTTCATGGCTTTTAAATCTAAAACGGTAGCTCCAAAACGAGGGTCGAGTTTTATGGCATCATACAAATCTTGTGTAATCATATTAAAACTCCAACCCGAAGGCAAACTTGGTGCCGAAGGACTTATTTTAACATAACCACGAGGGCCAACCATCACATTTACAGAATTTCCTTCGTCTTTTCCAGAACCCCAAATGCCCCAGTAAGAATTTCCTGTACTGGTGTGGGCCACTTCTAAAATAGATTCAGAGTTAAATTTATTGGAAGTATTCCATAAATCGCTAAAATTAGATAATAATTTATAACCAAAAGCACTTGTACTTCCTGGTGTTCCGTTTACCTCTGCCAATTGTGCAGCCGCCAACGCATTTTTTCCATTATACAAATATACTTTTCCTAAAATGGCTTTAGCAGCCCCTTTTGAAATACGACCAGACTCGGACGAAGGGATGCTGGTAGGCAAATCGTTGATAGCACTTAACAAGTCATTTTCTATTTGAGTATATACTGCGGCTGGAGTTGCTTGCGGAATATTGTACATGTTTTCGGTAGTAACTGGTTCTAATATCAAAGGAATGTTTTTGAACATTCTAACCAAATTAAAATAATACAAAGCCCTCAAAGCTTTTGTTTCTGCTACAAATCGAACTTTTTCGTTGTTGTCCATTTGTGTATTAGGCAACTTTTGCAATAAAATATTAGCATTGGCTATACCCTGAAAATGGTCGTTCCAAAAACTAACGGGCATTGTTGTACCCGAGGCAGTATAATTCGAAAAAGCTTGGATACCAATTCCATCGGATGAACCCCCCCCGCCAGCAACATGATCGTCTGATCCGGCGTTCATCATGGTGATCATGTTTTCAAAACCTCCTGAATTTTTTCTTAATCCATCATATACGGCTACCAAACCCGAAAAAGCTTGATCTTTATTTTGATAATAATTGGCAGACAAATATTGCCCAGTTGGGGTTTGTTCCAAAAAATCTTTGGTACAAGAAGTCAAAGCGGTTACAGATAATCCTGCGATGACAAAATATTTTAAATTTTTGATTTTCATAGTAGTTAATATTAATAATGTAACATTATAAATTAAATCTAAAGTGATTAAAATTGAACATTGGCACCAAACATAAAGGTTCTGGCTTGTGGATAAAATCCTCTATCAACTCCCATTACAGTACCTCCAATTTCTGGATCGAAACCTGTATATTTTGTTAAAGTTAATAGATTTTCACCAGTTACAAAAAACCTTACTTTACTTGCTCCTATTCTGTCCAAATATTTATTTGGAATGGCATAACCCAATTGCACCACTTTTAAACGGATGTAATCGCCTTTTTGCAAATAAAAATCAGACATATTGGTAAAATTGCCATTGGTATCATCATTAGTCAATCGAGGGAAATCATTAGATGTACCTTCGCCATGCCAACGAGACAAAGCTACTGTTTGATAATTGCTGTTGGCAATATCTAATCGTCTCAAACCTTGGAATATTTTATTACCCGCAACACCTTGAGTAAAAACCATCAAATCAAACCCTTTATAATCAGCATTAAATGTAAATCCAAAAGTATATTTAGGAATAGGACTTCCTAAAAAAGTTTTGTCGTCATTTGTAATTTTTCCATCACCATTAGCATCTACCCAACGAAAATCTCCTGGTTTTGCTGTAGGTTGAATAGGAGTACCATTGACTGCATAAGCATTGATTTCGGCTTGGTTCTGAAAAATACCAGCGGTTTGAAACCCATAAAAAGAATTGTAAGCTTGCCCTACTTGTGTACGTGTTACAATACCCATCGATTGAAAGCCTGGGGCGTCTTGAGTTAGAAAATCTACACCAGTTCCAATATTTGTAACTGTGTTTTTTAAGGTAGAAAAATTCAAATTGGCTGACAAATTCAAACTTTTGATCGATTTTTTATAGCCCAATTCTATTTCTAAACCTTTATTTTCCATATCGGCCACATTTGCCCACGGATTTTGGATTACCCCAACATATCCAGGCACTACTTTTTGTTGTAAAATACCCGATGTTTTCTTTTTATAATATTCAACCGTCAAAGTAAAATCATTTAATATTTTGGCATCAAATCCAAAATTTGTTTGTGCGGTCTCTTCCCAATGTAAACTTGGATTATCCAATGTTACAGGAGCATAACCAGTAGTAATGCCACCCGTTTGACCAAATGTATAATTAGCACCTCCATTAATTAATGATAAATATTGAAAATCTGATAAACTACCAACATTTCCAGTAACTCCATAGCCACCACGTATTTTTAAGGAATTGACATATTTGTTGTCTTTCCAAAAATCTTCTTTAGATACAATCCAACCTAACGATGCTGAAGGAAAATTACCATATTTTTTATCAGATCCAAATCGTGAAGCTCCATCACGTCTGATAATACCTGTAAAAAGGTATTTCTCTTTATAGTCATAATTCAACCTAGCAAAAATAGAAGACAATTTCAATGGTGTAAATGTAACTGAATAACCTGTTTTATTAGCTGCAGGCAAAACAAAGTTAAAAGAGGCTTCTTGATAATTATTTGTTGGCAAATCGGCATGTGTAACACCCGAAACGTATCCGTTACCAAAAACACTTGCTTCTTGCGAAACTAAAAACAAGAAATTATGGTCAGCTACTTTTTTAGCATACGTCAAAGCGTTGTTGATTGTCCAATCAAATCCTGTATTGCTTGTTCTGGTAAGGGTGTTTTGTACCACACTATTGGCAGAGGCATTCAAATAATATTTTGGAGTGAAATATTCGTTGCCCCAAAACGATTTTTTACCACTAAAAGTTGTTTTAAACTTCAAACCTGGCAATATATTAGCCTCCAAAAAGGCACTGGCTACTAAATCGTCTGACCAACCAAAATTACCCAATTGGGTTTTAGAATAAGCTACAGGATTGACAATTTCTTGCCCCACCAAAGATGAAATACCATAAGGATTGCCATTAGTATCTCTAATAATATACGGAGACAAAAATCCCATAGACAAAGCAACTGTAGGATCTGTAACTACCAATGGGGTAATAGGATCCAAATTGACAGCCGAACTCAAAACACCACCAAATTCACTATTCAGAGTTCCTATACCTACTTGTTTTTGATGGGTATATGCCAATGTTTGACCAATAGAAAAAGTTTTTGATATTTTATGATTTGAATTTAACCTAAAATTCTTTTTCTCATAGTTAGACACTTCAGTTGTTACAATTCCTTCTTGGTTTTGCAATCCGATAGAAACATAAAAATTAGACACATCGTTTCCACCATTAAAACTCAACTCGTGGTTATACCTTTTGGCTCCATTGTTAAAAATTTGTTTTTGCCAATCAGTACCAACACCCAAAGCACTTAAATTTGGAAACAATACATTGCCACCACTAGCCACAGATTTTTCGTTCATCAAGGCACCATATTGAGTAGCATTTAACATTTGTAATGTTTTGGCTGGCCCTGCAACTCCAGTAAAACCTGAATAATTTACTGTTATTTTACCTTTTTTACCTTTTTTAGTAGTAATCAAAATAACGCCACTCGCTGCACGAGTTCCATAGATAGCTGCCGAAGCGGCGTCTTTCAAAACTTCCATCGATTCGATGTCTGATTGATTCAAAAATCCCATAGCATCACCTGTTACTACCACACCATCAATTACCCATAAAGGATTATTTCCTGCTCCAAAAGTAGTAATACCACGTACTCGAATGGTTGAAGCCGAACCTGGCGAACCAGAATTTGAAGCAATAGTTACCCCAGATACTCGTCCTTGAAGGGCTTGTTCCACACGACCATTTGGCACTTTTTCTAAATCTTTGGCACTCACTTTTGAAATGGCTCCCGTATTTACACTTTTCTTTTGTGTGCCATAACCCACATTCACTACAACTTCTTCAAGTGTATTTTTATCCTCAGACAAATTGATAGTCATTGGAGTATCAGAAATGGTTACTTCTTTTGTAACGTATCCTAAATACGAAATTACTAAGGTTTGGGCATTAGACGGAGCATTCAAAGTAAATTTTCCATCAAAATCTGTCGATGCTGTTACCTTTGTTCCTTTTACTACCACATTGGCACTTGGAAGCGGTATGCCGTTAGACAACACCACTCCAGAAACCTTTTTTTGAGCCGTTGCTGTTGCAACAAATATTAAAAAAATAGAGGCCAAAAAAAAGAATTTCCTAAAACTTTCTGAAAATAGCTTTAAATTCATAAGCTGATCATTTTTAATTTGTTAATAATATTAATGTTAAAGTTTTGTAAAAGTATTTGTAATTTCTATTCCATTAATATTAAGAACCTCAACAAAAAATATACATTATGAATTTTTTTTATATTTTTTTTATATTTTTCATAAACTATCAATAAATCAAGCCCTTTAGCATTTTTGAAAATTATATTTTTTACGATTTTTTTTATAATTAAAAAAAACGAAAAGGTTAATGTTGTGGTAATGTTGTGTTTTTTTGATTCAAACTTGTATAGTTAAATGCCCAATATATAATTAACAAGTCCCGCATCATGCTCTAAATTTAATTTTTTTCGCAATCGGTATCTTTTCACTTCTACACTCCTAATGGATATGTGCAACATTGGTGCTATTTCTTTCGACGATAAATTCAATCGCAAATAGGCACATAGTTTCAAATCGCTTGGAGTTAAACTCGGGTGGGCCGTTTTCATTTTCTTTAAAAAATCTTTATCAGTAGTATCATAAGCTTCTCTAAACTTGTTCCAATTGTCCTCTTCGGTGATGTTTTTATTTATCGTCGAAATCATCGATTTGATGCTTCTGTTCTCGCTTTCTTTTGATGTTTTCTTCAAATCTTCTTTAATCAGTTCCAATAATTCATTTTTCTTTATCAAACTCATGGTCGAAACGGCCAATTCTTTGCTTTTTGCATCAACATCCTGCGACAATTGTTCGTTTTTAAGTTTCATCAATTGTTGCTCATTTTCCAATGCCGCTATTTCTAACAAACGATTATTCTCTGCTATCAATTTTTGTTCTTGTTTTTGATAATATAGTTTATAAAATTTATTGATGTAATAGGCCATTACACCAAATACAACAAAATAAATTAGCAAGGCCAAAGTCGATGCATACCAAGGTTTTTTTATAGTAAATCGATACATGGCCTCGTTTTCGCTGTTGGTGTTAGCAATTTTTGCCTTCACCTTAAAAACATAGTCCCCTGGCTCTAAATTTTTAAAATTTACTGTTGTTTTAGAACTCCATTCGCTCCATTCATTTTGCAAACCAACCAAAACATATTGGTATTCTACATCCAAAAATTTATTGTATTGTGGCACCGTAAAATTAAAAACCAAATTATTAGCATCATGCGACAAAGTACCTGTTTCTGTTATAGATAGATTGTCGTTGGAACTATTGAGTTTATTTACCGTAATGTTAGTTATATAAATTCGTTGTGGTTTTACTTTAAAATCATACAAATTGATGATAAAATAGCCGTCTGTTTTTCCCACTAAATATTCGTTATTGGCAATTTGAGCTATATTTTCGTAACCAATCATAGGAAAAATGGTTGAAAATGGGATTGGAATTTTATGTTTCTTTAAATTGGAATCAAAATTACCCGAAGTAAAATAATACATATAATGCTTTGTAAAAAACCACATTTTATTGGTATTGTCAATATTCATTTTTCCAGAAATGTATTCGTTATTCATAAATATTTGACTCATCGAAACTTCTTTTTCAAACCCATTGGTTTGATTATTCAATCTGAAAATGCCTTGTTTTCCAGCATAAAAAATTTGACCATTATATTGTGCCAAACTAATGTGCTTTCCTTTGATTGGATGGTTTAAAATGCTAAAATGCTTGACTTTAGAAAAATCTTGATCAGGAATTATCTTCAATATTCCTTTGTATTCATGCCCAACATAGATGTCATTTTTATTTGATACTTCAAAATATCTTGACGAAATATCATATCCTTGCAACTTATTTCTAAAAACCCAACTGCCATTTTGCTCTTCTAAAACCGACAACCCATTGTAATTGCCTTGCAAAATTAAATGTGGGGCATGGGGCAATACGTTAAATTTCCAGGTGCCCGATTGTTTGTATATTATTTGAATCGAATTTTTTTGTATTAAAAATGTTCCCATATCGTGGCCACAAAACAATTGATTTTTATATGGAAACAACGTCCAAACTTGTCCTTTTGTGCCTGTAACAAACCGAAAAGCTTCATTAGAATTCCATTTTTTGTAATACAAACCTTGATTTGTACCTATATAAATGTTGTCTTCAAATTTAGCCGAGGCATACACCGTTCCTAAAAAACCAACGTCGTCTTTATAATTTTTTATTGGCGATTGCAAATTGATACAATTAATACCGTTATCCAAACCCAACCACAAATTATTATCAGAATCTTCGTTCAAACACAAAACCGTATTGTTACTCAAACCCATATTTTGAGTAATGTGGTATTTAATTTTTCCCGCATGGTTAAGAATGTAAATACCATTTGAAATAGTACCCAACGCAAAGCCACCATCGGACAATTTTTGAGCACAAAAAATAGAATTCGGCTTCAATTCAGCCTCTGATTCAAAATGAAAGGGCATTATTTGATCGCCCTCCAGTTTAAAAACTCCTGCACGCTCCGTTTGAAGTAATAAACCCAAATCGGTTTTAAATATTTCTACTATACGGTTGTTTTTTATTTGTTCATCATTGGTAATCAGTTGGCTTTTGCCATTTACTATTTCAAAAATACCTTCGCCAATCGCTTGAAAATAAATCGAATTATTTACCTTATAACATCTAAATATATACGGATGATTTTTTATTATTTGAAAGTTTTTACTTTTTGTGTTATACACATAAATCCTATTAAATGATTGAAACAAGATATATTGATCCAAACTTAAAATGTTCCAAAAATGTTCGTCTTCTATCAATTGTTTTTTTATCGCACTACTCAACGACGTATATACTAATTTGCCATTTGTTTGCCTTTTCCAATACCCAAACTCCATATAACACCCCATAAAAATTTTGTCGTCCACAACTTTAACAGACCGGATAATGGTTTCATTTGGCGAAGGATACAAGGTCCAATTGGCCCCGTTAAACTCCATAAGTCCTTCATTATTAGCAAAATACATATAATGATTACGATCCTGCGTAATCATCCAGCTCTGATTGCCCGCACCATACGTGCTGGTATTGTATTGAATAATGGGAGGCAATTCTTGTGCCACACTTACATCAAATAGAAGACAAACCAAAATAAATACAAATAAATTTTTACATGTATCAATCATATAAACTATTTTAATAATTATTAATATATTTTGTGTAAATTTTAATTTCAAAACAATACCATCAAATACAACAAACAGCTGTTTTTTATGGGCGTGCCCCTCCGTAAAAACTTCGGGTCGGGCTATCCGTTGCAATCTTTTTTGCCCCAAANNTTCCACTGCTATCCCTCACGCAAAAAACGGTAACAAACAGCCCCTATTCAAAAAAAGTAACAGCAATATTTAATATTAAAATAAAAAAAAATCAAAATTTGAAGCTAAAGGTACTATTTTTTTAATAAAACACAAAAAAGCACGACTTTAAATACATAAAGTCGTGCTTTTTTAAAAAAATTTAAAAATTTATTCTTTCACAAAACGAATGGCTTGACTTGCAGAAGCCGTTTTAGCTTGTAAAAAATATACACCTTTTTCCAATCCAGCTACATCAACAGATGCGGCCATTTGGTTCAAAGAAACCGCTTTAACTTTTTGTCCCAAGGTATTATAAATTTCTACAGATTGTATCATTTCTTTTGCATTCAAATACAATACATGACTTGCAGGATTCGGATACATTTCAATAGCTGTTTTGTCAAAAACATTGGTATTCAATACAGCAGCACCAAACTTCACATCGTCAAAATAATATGTTTTTTCGCCTGCAGTTGCTCCATTGGTTCCAAAATTGAAGAAAATTGAAGCTTTATTGAAGTTATAAGCTAAATTCATTGCAGCCGTTCCAGTGGCCTGATTGGCAAAATCAAATTCTAAAGTTTGCCAGCCCGAAGCAGTTGTTACGGTAGCCTCTGTTTCTCAAGAATGTGTAGCATCTGAACGATCCTCAACTTTCAAACGAACAGGAATTCCCGCATTTGGCGACCATACTCTAACATTCATCTTTTTGTTTGTAGCTGTAAATGGAATATTGGTGGCAAACCCCAATCCTGCAGCTGCAGAAACGGTTGTACCTGCCCATGGTTGTGCCGTAGCAGATTTAATTACTTTAACCACTTTGTTAGTGGACAATGTTGGATCTGTAACAATTGAAGAGCTTTCTGCCCCTTCAAAACCAATTACTCCATAATCTACCGTGGTACCTTCAAAAGTAGTAGGCAAATCCATTTGTGTTAAAGTACTAACAGGTGCAGTAGTAAGTGAAATGTCATCAAACAAAAAAGTATAATCTGCTGTGCCATTGCCCATGGTACCCAAATCAAAAATAAAAACCAATTTATTACAAACCGTCAAAGCGTTTGAAGGAATTAAACTATAATCTACAGATAATTCTGTCCAAGCATTGGCCGTGTTGATGGTTACTTCTTTTTCGTAAGAAATAGTACTAGTTGGATTTTCTACTTTCAATAGTAATTTGGCTCCAGTACGGGGTGAGTAAACCTTTAATTTGAATAATTTAGTAGTAGTAAAATCCATAGTCGATGACAACGTAAGATAACTTCCGCCCCAAACCTGACCAGCATTTTTAACCATTTTACAAACAGTAGCACTGGTATTGATACCACTACTTTGTGGATTGGCAATTTTAGTAACCACTCCTCCATCAAAATCTGTAAAAGTATAAGTTGTTGAACTAGATTCAAAATCTAATGGCAACGTTTGTGAGAATCCTAATGCTGAAAATAGCATCATTGATAAAAAAGTAATTTTTTTCATAATAAAAAAATTTATGGGTTAGATTACAAATATACATACCTATTAAAAATTTCATCATGAATAATGATGATTAAAACCATACCATTAGCAACAGGTTGTTTATTACCATATATCACTCATTATCATTATATTAAATGAAATTTATAACATTTTTTTTGTCCAATACTTGGTTGCTAAATTGCATTTTGTATAGGTATTGTATAGGTATTTTAGTTGCAATTCATAATTCGATTTATTTTTATTTACATCATTAATTTAATAATTTTCCTGAAAATTAAATTTAAAAACTTTAAAATCAATAAACTAGCCATTAAACATCAACTATGAAGTAAAAAATAGCCTCGCTATGCAATGGCAATTAATTTAATAAAAAATGTCTTGGTAATTTGATTTTGTTATTGAAGTAATATTTGTAATTTTACCCCAATTATTTTTAAAAAAAATTAAGTAGATCTTATTAATTATGCCATCACGTTATTTAGTTAAATCTTACCGTTTTACTATATTGATATAAAAGATACAAATTTTTCAAATTATTGGTGCATGAATGATAATTGTATAGCAATAGATGACTTTTCGTAACGCATTCCTAATTGTCAAAGTGCTGCATTAGCTTTGCGTGAAATGTAAGATACAGATACAACGAAAAGCATGAATGACGTTTAATTCAAAAAGTTGAAAACTAATTTGTATGCTATAAAATTGAATCTGTACTGATTAGGAATCAATATAATTGAATGACATAAAAAATAAGTATTGAATAATTAAAAAAATAGTCCAATTATTAATAAATATAAAATAATATAATTAAATAACTACGTTACAAAATTTATCAATTATGAAATTAAAATACTATTTATTGTTAATGAGTTTGATGTTGCAAATAAATTGTAAAGGACAAAATGCTGAAAATGTACATACTATTGAAGCATTGGCTTTTTCAAATCAGTTGCACAACATGGCGAAACCACAATTAGTTGATGTAAGAACTTTGGAAGAATTTCAAAAACAACATATTGAAGGGGCAGCAAATATCAATTGGAATGGAGACCAATTTGAGTCCGAAATTTCAAAATTGGACCATACAAAACCAGTATTTGTGTATTGTATGAGCGGCGGCAGAAGCCACAAGGCAGCGTTGAAAATGGCAACAATGGGTTTTCAAAACATTATAGAACTGTCGGGAGGAATTATGAAATGGAATGCCGCAGGACTAAACCAAAAAACATCCAAAATTATTGGTATTTGTCCACAAGAATATGCCGAATTAACCGCTTCCAATACTAAAGTTCTGATTGATTTTTATGCAGAGTGGTGTGCTCCATGTCAAAAAATGAAAGGCTTTTTAACACAGATGGAAAAAAACGATACCAAACAACTGAAAATAATAAGACTTAATGCTGATGAACATCCAACCATGATAAAGGAATTGAACATTTCAGAATTGCCAACATTGTTATTGTATGAAAACAATAAGTTAATTTGGAAACATTCAGGATATATTTCGGAAATAGACTTAAAAAAACAATTATAAAATGACAACAGTACAACTTCAATTTTTAGAAGACTTAAAACATAACAATCATAAAGAGTGGTTTCACGACAACAAAAAAGCATTTGAGCATTATAAGCAAGGGTACCATCAAATGATAGCCCAAGTTTTAGAATTGATGAAACCATTGGACACTCGATTAGCACCATTGGAAGTCAAAAATTGTACATTTAGAATTAATCGCGATATACGATTTGCAAAGGACAAATCACCATATAAAACCAATATGGGGTTTTGGTTTAGTACCAACAAAAACAGAAAAAATGCCCCAGGCTATTATGTACATTATGAAAAAGGAGCTTCGTTTTTGGCGGGAGGTGTTTGGTGTCCAGAGGTGGATGAACTGAAAAATATACGCAAAGAAATAGCTTTTTTTCATGACGATTTGACACAAATTACAAACCATGCCGATTTTAAATCCATTTATGGTGATTTTGACAAATCAGATGCTGTTTTACTAAAAAAAGCACCAAAGGGATTTGATCCTAACCATGAAGCAATAGCATTTTTAAAATTAAAAAGTTTTACTGCCTCTACCCCTATTGCAGATGACTTGTTTTTAGATCCCAATTTTGCTTCGATTATTGTACCTCAATTATTGGTTTTAAAACCATTAAATGACTTTTTAACAAGAGCCTTAACTACTGATAATTAATAAATTAAACCCATAAAACAAAAATGGAAGTATATTCTAATGTTTCATTGAAACCATACAACACATTTGGAATTGATGTGTTAGCAAAAAAACTAGTAATAATTGATTCCATTGATGCTTTGAAAACGGCTTTGGACACCTATAAAGATGAACCAAAATTAATTTTAGGTGGTGGAAGCAATTTATTATTGACACAAAATATTGAAGCAGTAGTTTTGCAAATCAATTTGAAAGGCATTTCAATAATAAAAGAAACGGAGGAACATGTTTGGGTGGCGGCTCAAGCTGGCGAAAACTGGCACGACTTTGTATTATGGTGTATTGAAAATGAATATGGAGGCATCGAAAACATGTCGTTGATTCCAGGAAATGTAGGCACAACGCCTGTTCAAAACATTGGAGCTTATGGTGTAGAAGTACAAGATGTGATGGAAAGTTGCACAGCCATTTCAATTGATAATCAAGAGTTTGAAACGTTTTCAAATGCCGCATGTCAATTTGGATATAGAGAAAGTATTTTTAAAAACGAAGCTAAAAACAAGTATATTATTACATCAGTAGTTTTTAAATTGACTAAAAAAAACCACACCCTACATGTGGCTTATGGCGACATTGCACTCGAACTCCAAAAGCTTGCCATCAACAAACCTACAATCAAAGAGGTTAGCCAAGCCATTATCAATATTAGAAAATCTAAATTACCTAATCCGAAAGACCTTGGCAATAGTGGTAGTTTTTTTAAAAATCCGATTATATCCAAAGCCCGTTTTAGTCAAATTCAAGCAAAATTTCCAAATATCAAATATTTTGATATATCAGCTACTGAAGTAAAAGTGCCTGCTGGTTGGCTTATAGAACAAGCCGGATTTAAAGGTAAAAGAATTGGTGATGCTGGAGTACATCAAAATCAGGCTTTAGTATTGGTAAATTATGGTGGTGCAACAGGAAAAGACATTTTGGAACTGTCTCAAAAAATACAAGCTACCATTTTGGAAACGTTTGGTATTTTTATAGAGGCCGAAGTTAATATTTTATAAAATATTGTATGCCTTTTTAGATAATTAAAATAAGTAAAATACACGTTATATTTGTATCAAATCGTTATTTTTACCTTATTAACCTAAAGTTTTTTTTATACTGGTCTAGCCCCCTAT